>NZ_JBNTJX010000008.1:0-166035 GCF_051195075.1 Halobaculum sp. EA56 | reverse complement strand
CTCGCTGAGGTCATCCTCCGGGGGTTCATTCGATCCCCCGAACACAATACGGGAATGCTTCTCCCGAGTCACGACACCGTCGGCGTCGGGATATACATCGCTGAAGACGGTCGAACGTACGCTACGGTAGATTTCTGCGACGCAAACCCGACGGAGGAAGACGCCAAATGACCGACTCCGACCTCACCGTCACCCAAATCCGCAGACGCTTCCTAGCCGCCGCGGGAACGACGGCCATCGCTACTCTTTCGGGTTGCCTGGGCTGGCTTCGCGACGACGAACCCGAAGAACCGCCGGACGGCTGGCACGCTCGGGAGTTCACGACCGCCGAGGCGACGGAGACGTTCAGCTATCGCGAGGGAACCAGAACCCCCTACCCCGGCGTCGAGCAGATATACGCCGGCGGCGGGACGCTCGTGCTCGTCTGCTTCGATTACGCACACCGGCCGTCGATCCGGTGGTGGCGCGAGGAGTTCCCGAAGCTCTCGGACCTGCTCGCGGAGGGGGCGTTCCGCCCGACGCTGCTCATGTTCCCGGTCCCGGTCAACGAGTGGTCGATACTCCTCCCCAGCGCGGTGTTCGAGGTCCGCGCCCGCGGCACCCGCGCGGACGCGTGGCGATTCCACGAACTGCTCGTCGAGGCGGCCCCCGACTACTCGTTCGACCTGCTTCGGGACCTGGCTGCGGAGGTCGGCGTCGACGGCGACGCGGTGGTCGAGGCGGCCGAAGCTCGCCGGCGCCGGAACCAGACGTTCTCCGACCGGGCGTTCGGCCGTGACAGCGGCGTCGACGCGAAGTCCCTCCCGGCGTTCCGGTGGGGAACCGACCCGATCGAGGGATCGACCGCGGCCGACATCCGAGAGTTCGTCGAATCGCGAAACTGAGGCGAACGGACGGACGCGTTCGGGACCGCTTCCGTCTGACGCGCGTTACTCCTCGTTCGCGGGACTGCTCGGGTGGTAGTCGGTGTCGTACTCGCCGGGCCGGTCGTCCAGCCTGTCCGGATTGATCCGTCCCCCGAGCAGCATGAAATCCAGCACTGTGCAGTACAGCATCGCCTCGACGACCGGCACCGCCCGCGGCGGGAGCACGGGGTCGTGCCGGCCGACCACCTGCACCTGCTTCTCCTCGCCCGTCTCCCAGTCGACGGTCGTCTGCTCCTTCGGGATGGAGGTGGGGGCGTGCCAGGTCACCTCGCCGTAGACGGGTTCGCCGGTGGTGATCCCGCCCTGGAGGCCGCCGTGGTCGTTGCCGACCGGGACGGGGTCGCCCTCCTCGCTGACCGTCTCGGTGCGGTCGCCCTCGTCGAACTCCCAGTTCTCGTTGCGGTCGTGGCCCGCGACCTCGCGGGCGTCGCGCCCGAGGCCGAACTCGAAGGCGGTCGTCGCCGGGATCGACATCATCGCCTGCCCGAGGCGGGCCGGGAAGGCGTCGAACCGCGGCGCGCCGAGTCCACGGGGGACGCCGCGCGCCTCGAACTCGATCGACCCGCCGATGGAGTCGCCCGCCTCCTGATACTCGTCGATCAACTCGCGCATCTCCTCGGCCGTTTCGGGGTGCGCACAGCGCACCTCGTTCTCCTCGGAATGGTCGAGCATCTCCTCGAAGGTGACCTCCGGGGCGACGACGTCGCCGATCTGGTTGACGTGCGCCTTGATCTGCACGTCGTGGTCGCTCTGGTCGAGCACCGCCTTCGCGACGGCGCCGGCGGCGACCCAGTTCACCGTCTCTCGCGCGGAAGAGCGCCCGCCGCCGCCCCAGTTGCGCGTACCGAACTTCGCGGAGTAGGTGTAGTCGCCGTGGCTCGGTCGGGGCGCGGTGACGAACGGCTCGTACTTGCCCGACCGGGCGTCCTTGTTCTGGATGACCATCCCGATCGGGGTCCCCGTGGTGTAGCCGTCCTGGATCCCGGAGTTGATCGTCACCTCGTCTGGCTCGCCGCGGCTGGTGGTGATCATCGACTGGCCGGGCTTGCGTCGGTCGAGGTCGCGCTGGATCAGCTCCTCGTCCAACTCGACGCCCGCCGGCACACCGGACACCGTGCAGCCCATCGCCGGCCCGTGGCTCTCGCCGTAAGTGGTCAGCCGGAACAGCCGGCCGAACTCGTTGCCGTTCATGTCCGTGTTCGGTGGGTCGGCGGTATAAAATGCGGCGAAGGTGCGAAGTACCGCCGGGCCGACTGGTCGAGATCGCCGTGACCTCCGCTCCCTCCTCTCATCCCTCCCGTCAGCGTTCGTGGACCCGCATCCGAACGGGACGCGTCGGCCGCGTCGTGATGCTCGCCTCCAGCGACGACTCCAGGTCGACCGGGTCGACCACCTCGAACGCGAAGCGACGCAGCAGCGTCGCGAGGATCAGCTTCGCCTCCAGCAGGGCGAACCGGTCGCCGACGCACCGGCGCGGCCCGGAGGAGAACGGGAAGTACGCCAGCGGGTGGAGACCGGACTCGAACTCCTCGGTCCAGCGCTCGGGGCGGAACTCCAGCGGGTCGTCGTAGTGGTCGGGGTCACGGTGGACGATCCACTGGCTGATCGCCAGCGGCGTCCCCTCGGGAACCCGATAGCCGCCGAGTTCGACGTCCCCCGTCGGCTCGCGGAGGATGCCGTGGACCGGCGGAAGCAGGCGCATCGACTCGGTGACGACCTGATCGAGGTACTCGAGGTCGCGGACGGTGTCGAACCCGGCGGGTTCGTCGCCCAGTTCCGTCTCCAGTTCGTCGAGGAGGCGCTCCTCCACCTCGGGGTGGCGCGCGAGCAGGTGGAACGTGAACGTGAGCGAGAGGGCGGTCGTCTCGTGGCCCGCCAGCAGGAGCGTCTTCACCTCGTCGCGCACCTGCTCGGCGCTCATCCGTTCCCCCTCGTCGTCCTCCGCGGCGAGCAGGGCGGTCACCACGTCGTCCTCGGGGGCGACGTCGCCGGCGTCGAGCGCGCGCCGCTTCTCGTCGACCAGTTCGCCGACGATGCGGTCGAGCGAGACGACCGCCTCGCGCAGTTTCTCGCGTCCGAGCGTCGGTACCCACTGCGGAAGCAGGTCCAGTAAACTGCCGCCGGCCGACTCCTCCATCACCGTGTCGAGGGCGCCTCCGATGGCGGGCGTCCGGTCGCGGATGTCGACGCCCATCAGCGCCGACGCGACGATCTCCAGGGTGAGCCCCATCATCTCGCGGTGGACGTCGCGGACCTCGCCGTCCCGCCAGCGCTCGGCGGTCCGCTCGCTCGTCTCGACCATCATGTCGGCGTAGCCGGCGATCCGGTCGGGCGCGAACGCGGGCTGGATGAGGTGCCGCTGCCGGCGCCAGAACTCCCCCTCGCTGTTGAGCAGGCCGTTCCCGAGCACCGGCCGAAGTTGACGTTGGAACAGCTCCCCCTTCACGTACCGCTCGTTCTCCGAGACGAGCACGCGCCGGATCGCGTCGGGGTCGGTGACCAGGAACACGTCCTGTCCGAGCAGCTCGTAGCGGGCGATCCCGCCGTACTCGGCGGCGACGCGGTCGCGGAAGGCGAAGAAGTCGCGTCTGTTCTCGAGGAACGACCCGAGGAAGGGCAGGCCGTCGGGTCCGGGCGCGGCCTCGGGAGGGAGCGGGGTCCGGTCGGTGTCGCTCATACGTCCACATTCGTGCCCGCGGTGATAGCGGTTGGTGAACCCGCGCTCGGTTTCGCGGGGTTGTCGGTCAGTACGCCGCCGCCAGAACCGCCCGGGCGTCCGCCTCCGTCAGTTCGTACCCCTCGGGAGCGTACGAGAGCAGGGAGTCCGCCGCGGTCGCCCGGGCGGCCTCGTCTAGCCCGACCTCCTCCACCCCTTCGACCGCCGAGAGCGACGCCGGGAGCCCGAGGGCGTCGCGGACGCGTTCGATCTCGGCGATCGCCTCCTCGACGGCGTCGCCAGCGGCGTCGCTGCCGGCGCTCCGGTCGCCGTCGCCGGCCCCGACCCCGCCGTCGAAGGCGGCCGCCAGCGCCGAGAGGTCGACGCCCGCGTCGGCCATCGCCCGGAGCGCGTGGGGGGCGACCGCCGCGTGCGCGAGCCCCTGCTGGATCCCGAAGGCGTCGCGCAGGCCGTGGCCGAACGCGTGGATCACGTTGAGCGTCATCGCCCCGGGCCGCGAGACGCCGTACTGCGCCAGGACGATCCCGGCGACGGTGCGGTCCATCGCGGTCGGGTCGTCGGTCATCTCCGGCAGCCCGTCGGTCAGCAGCCGGATCGCCCGCGTCGCCGTCGCGTCGGTGACGGCCGTGCGGTTGCGCGAGTACAGCGACTCGACGGCCTTGTCGAAGCCGTTCATCGCCGACCCCGCGAGCACCCCCTCGGGCGTCGTCTCGAACAGCGCCGGGTCGTAGAACAGGGCCTCCGGCATCAGCTCGCGGCCGCCGACACCCGTGGAGACCACCTCGCTCCCTCCCTCGCCGTCCGCCACCTCGGCGGCGATGCCGGCGATCACCGAGAGGTCCGCGCCGGCCAGCGTCGTCGGCACCGGGAACAGCGGGGTCACCGCGTCGGGGTCGTCGGGGGTCGAGATGCCGCCCGTCTCAGCCACCTCCGAGCGGGCGTCCGAGAGCGACAGGCCGCGGGCGCGCAACACCGACGCGACCGTCGCCACGTCGAGGCTGGAGCCGCCGCCGACGGGGACGAACGCGTCGGCGCCGAGGTCGTCGGCGCGCTCGACCGCCCGCGCCGCCTCGCGCAGGCGCTTGTCGGGCGTCGTGCCCGCGAACACCTCCGCGAGGCGGTCGCCGAGGCCGTCGCCGACGGCGTCCATCAGGGCGGCGTTGCCGGCGACGTTCGACCCGCAGACCACGAGCGCGGTGTCCAGACCGCGCCCGGCGAGCGCGTCGCCGATGTCGGCGATACGGCCGCGGCCGTAGTGGATCGCGCCGGGGTCGTAGTCGAACGCGAACGGCGGCGTGTCGAGGTCGCTCATGTCGGGGGGGTCGGTCGCCGGGGCGAAAACGACACCGGCGGCGGAAGCGCGGCGGACGCCCCCGGTCGCGTCGCCGGCGACCCCTCGGCTGGGCGGCCCAGTCGGGCCGACCCCGGCGGTTCAGTCGAGACGCTCCCGCCCGCCGAGGCGCCAGCGGAGCTGTCGGAGGGCGATCCGCGCCATCGCGCCCGGCCCCTTCGGGAGGTTGTCGAGCTGCTCGACGATGCCGAGCGCGTCCGCGAGCACCCACGCCTCGGCGATCCGCCCGTCCGCGACCCGGTAGATGCCGAACTGCGGCACCTCGAAGCGCCGTCCCGTCGGGGCGATCTCGCGGTCCTCCACCCGCATGGGCCCGACGTTGCGCCCGCTCGCGGTGGCGTACGCGGCGACGCGGTCGCCCGAGCGGACGGACTGCTCGACCGTGACGAGCACGTCCGCGAAGCTCCCCTCGTTCCCCCGCGTCACCTCGACGATCGCGTCCCGTCCCTCCGTGTCGAGGGGCCACCGCGGCCGGTGGAGCACGCAGTCGTCCGTCACGAGGTCCCCCATCCCCTCGGTGTCGCCGGCGACGAACGCCGTCAGGAACGCCTCGACCAGCGCCTCGTCGCTTCCCGCCGCGGTCCCGCCCACGTCCTCGGTTGCCATGAGTAGATCACCGATCCGTACTCTATGCGGTGTGGTAACATAGCTGTTCGGATCGAGGGATCGTCCGGACGACGTGTCGTCCTCTCCCGGAGGGAACGGATCCCCTATTCGACGGACACGTCCGCCCCCAACTCCGTCATCGTCCCGAAGAAGCCGGGGAACGACACGTCGACGTGCTCGGCGCCGGTGACGGTCGTCTCGCCGTCGGCGACGAGGCCGGCGACCGCGAGCGCCATCACGAGACGGTGGTCGCCGCGGCCGTGGACCGTCGCGCCCGAGAGCGCGGAGTCGCCGCCGTGGACGATCAGGGCGTCGCGCTCCTCGGTCACCTCGGCGCCGAGTTCCGCCAGCGACTCCGCCATCGCGGCGACGCGGTCGGTCTCCTTGTACCGGACGTGCTCGGCGTTCACGATCCGCGTCTCGCCGTCGGCGACGGCGCCGAGCACCGCGATCGTCGGCAGCAGGTCCGGCGTGTCGCCCACGTCCACCTCGACCCCCGAGAGGGCCGACCGGCGGACGGTGATCTCGCCCGCCTCCTCGTCCCACTCGACGTCCGCACCCATGCGGTCGAGCACGTCGACGATGGCGGAGTCGCCCTGCGCGCTCGGCCGGGCGCCCTCGACGACGACCGCCTCCCCGTCGGCGGCGGCGACGGCGCCGGCGGCGAGCAGGTACGACATCGAGGAGAAGTCGCCGGGAACGGCGTACTCGTCGGCCTCGTAGGTCTGACCGCCGGCTACCCGGAAGCCCGTCTCCGTGCGCTCGGTGTCGACGCCGAAGTCCGCGAGCACCTCCCGGGTGATCTCGACGTACGGCGCCGACTTGAGTTCCGTCTCCAGGTCGACCTCGATCCCCTCCTCGGTGACGGCGCCGGCCATCAGCAGCGCGGTGACGAACTGCGAGGACACGTCGCCGGGGATGGCGACCGTGCCGCCGGCCATCGCGTCGCCGACCACCAGCGGCGCCCGCCCGTTGCGCCGGGTCGACTCCGCGCGGCCGCCGAGGTCGGCGACGGCGTCGAGGAGCGGCCCCTGCGGGCGCGACCGCAGCGAGTCGTCGCCGGTGAGCACGGCGAGGCCGTCGGTCAGCCCCGCCGCGGCGGTGACGAGGCGCATCGTGGTGCCGGAGTTGGCGCAGTCGATCACGTCGTCGGGCGTGTCGGGCCGGCCCGCGAACCCCTCGACCTCGACGGCGGCGGCGTCGTCGGCCCACGAGACGGCCCCGCCGAACGCCTCGACGGCCCGCCCGGTCGCCCGGGGGTCCGCCGAGTCGAGCGGGTCGACGACGGTCGTCCCCGCGCCGTAGCCGGCGGCGAGGATCGCCCGGTGGGTGTAGCTCTTCGACGGCGGGGCGCGCGCCCGGCCGGCGATCCGCGAGGGGGTGACGTGTGCGTCCATGCACGCAGGTGCGCTCGGCGGGGCAAGTGTGTACCGGACGCGACAGCCCTCGCGGTCGGCAGACCTCGTGGTCGACGCCCTCGCCACCCGTCGTCGGAGTGCCGTTCCCGGTCCCGACTACCGCGCGAGGGGGTCGAGTTCGATCACGCCGTCGCTCGACACGGTGACCTCGTGGTCCAGATATTCGAACGTCACCTCGGTCGTCGCGACGGCGTTCGGGCGATCGCTACCCACGAGCGACGCCAGCGCGTCCGGGTCGACGGCCGTCGCGAGCGGTTCCATCCTCGCGGGGTCGCGGCCGAGCGTCTCGCCGACCGCGTTGGCGACGGCGACACAGACCTCGCCGTCCGTCGGATCGTACGTCGCGTATCGGGGTGCCGCGTCGCCGATCCGTGGGGAGGTGGGGCCCGTCAGCGGCTCGGCCGTGCTGTCCGTGTCTCTCATGGCTTGAAACTGTGAACTCCGGTACCGAGGATAGTACCCACCCCTGACTATGTGATCCCTACTTGTTCGGTCCGGAACCGGCGGCAAGCATCGCCTCGATCAGGTTGTGGGTGCCGCGCTTGAGCCGCTCCGCGAGCGACTGCCTGGAGATACCGAGGTCGTCCGCGATCTCCGCCAGCGTCGCCCGCCGCGGGCTGTCGTAGTAGCCGGCCTCGTGGGCGGCGACGAGCGCCTCCGCCTGTGCGTCGGTCAGCCGGTCGTCCGCGTCGTCGCCGGCGGACCCCAGCGGGCCCATCGACTCCAGTCGAACGTCGATCCCGTTGGCCGCGCAGAACTCGCGGAAGGCGCCGACCGTCTCCCACCCGTCGCCGCGGACGTCGAACGTCCACCGCCCGCCCCGCCCGGACGCCGACAGGAGGGTCAACCCCGCGCGCTCCAGGCCCGTCACCACGCTCGCGTCGTCCCTGCCGCAGCGACACCGGTACAACAGCGCGTCGCCCGCGCGGTCGACGAACTCCGCGTCCTCGATCGGCTCCGCCTCCGCGAGGGCCGCGTCCACCGACTCGACGGACGCTCCCCGAACCCAGAAGAACGGGACGAACTCCGGCCCCGTCGGGATCACCCGCTCCAGTTCGACCTCGACGTACTCGACGCCGGCGAGGGCGGCGCCGAGTTCGAACTCCGCGGCCGGCACGGACAGGCGCGCGACTACGGTCACGGTTTCCGTCCACGTGGAATACTGGTTAAACTTTCGTCCAGTTGGAGACGATCCGGGCGACGACGGGTCGGTTCGACGTGTCGGGGGCGTTCCCGTTCTCCCGGTTTCGATCGTTCCGACCGGCGAGTTCGGGGACGACGTCACCTCATGTCACACCAACTATGTTCGGCGAATTATATACAATGGTTGTTGTACTAATACAGCAAACATGAACGAGCACAGCGCCGAGACCCTCCTCGCGGAGCTGCTGGACCGCGGGGTCGTCTCGGAGGACCGGGTCGATCGGGTCGAGGAGCTGCGGCGGGAGGGGGAAGTCTGGAGCGGGCTGGAGTACGCCGTGAGCGGGCGCCTCAGCGAGCGGTGGCCGCCGGAGGGGTGGGAGCGGGAGACGACGCGGACCGAGCCGCCGAGCTGACCGCGGGGTCCCGGCCCGAACGCCCGCGACGAAAACGCCTAACCCGGCCGTCGACGACCCTCGGGTATGTCACGGGACCTCTCCGCGCTCGACGACCTCCTCGACTCGGCCGGGGCCGACGCCTACTGCATCGAGGCCGGCAGCACGGACTCGAACCAGCTGTACCTCTCGGGGTTCGACGCGCCGGACCCGTTCTTCACCGCCTACACCGGCGAGGAACTCGCCGTGCTCGTCTCCGGGCTGGAGTACGGCCGCGCGCGCACGGAATCGCACGCCGACACGGTCGCCCGGCTGTCGACGTACGACTACCAGGAGCGCGCCGCCGAGGAGGGCCGCCCCGCGGCGCTCTCGGGCGTGTACGCGGACTTCCTCGCGGACCTCGACGTGGAGTCGGCGCTCGTCCCCGAGCGGTTCCCCGTGGGGTTCGCCGACGGCCTCCGCGAGGCGGGCGTCGCCGTCGACGCGGATCACGACGACGTGATCGAGACGGTCAGGGCGACCAAGACGGCGGAGGAACTCGACGCGGTCCGCCGCGCCCAGGCGGCCAACGAGGCGGCGATGGCCGCCGCCGAGGAGCTGATCGCCGCCGCGGACGTCCGCGGGGACGGCACGCTGCTCGACCCGGCCGCCGACGACGGCTCGCCGCTCACGAGCGAGCGCGTGAAGGAGGAGATCGAGGTGACGCTCCTGCGCCACGGCTGCGCGCTCGACGAGACGATCGTCGCCTGCGGCGCCGACGCCGCCGATCCCCACGACCGCGGGAGCGGCCCCCTGACGGCCGGCGAGCCGGTGATCGTCGACATCTTCCCCCGCGAGAAGTCGAGCAAGTACCACTCCGACATGACCCGCACGTTCTGCAAGGGGGAGCCGGACGAGACGGTCGCGGCGTGGTTCGACTTGACCGAGGAGGCGCTGGAGGCGGCGCTGGACGCCGTCGAGCCCGGCGCCACCGGCGCCGAGGTGCACGCCGCCGCCTGCGACGTGTACGAGGACGCGGGCCACCCGACGCTCCGGTCGGACCCCGACACCGAGACGGGGTTCATCCACTCGACCGGCCACGGCGTCGGCCTCGACGTGCACGAGCGACCGGGGCTGAACCCCCGCGGCGAGGAACTGGAGCCGGGGCACGTGATCACCGTCGAGCCCGGCCTCTACGATCCCGAGGTGGGCGGCGTGCGCATCGAGGACATCGTGTTCGTCACCGAGGACGGCTACGAGAACATCACCGACTACCCCGTGGAGCTGGTGGTGGAGTGACGGTGCGTTCGGACCCGTCCCGGGAGCGCGGGGGCGGCCGGCGACGCGGCTTCGTCCGCGGCGGCCCTGGATCGCCGCATGAGCCTGTTCGAGCGCGTCGCCGCCGCCTTCCGGGAGCCGGGCGCGGGAGCGGTCGACGGCGACGGGGACGAGAACGGGGACGGTCGAAAGCCCACGGAGGGGGACCGGGCCGTGACTGACGGCGAGGGGAGCGGCGCCGACGGCGGCGGCCGGGACGCCGAGGCGGACGACGGCCGTGGTCCCGACCCCGGTGAACTGACGGACGCGGTCGTCGCGGTCTGCCAGCGCGCCCCCGAGGGGATCCGCACCTACACCATCGAGGTAGCGGCCGAGGGCGCCGAGATAACGGAGGTCGCCCCGGGGCTGCTCGAAGCCCACTTCGAGGTCGTCGAGGGCGGCGTCGGAACCGACGGGGTCACCGTCCGGGCCGTCGATTTCCGGGGCGAGGCGCGCTCCGTCGAGGCGGAGACGCTGGTGGGGGTCCGGTTCGCCGAGCCGGTGCCGCTGGCGGACGTGCGCATGCGACTGGTCTCGGCGGAGGACCACGACGGGGAGACGCTCCCGCCGGACCGGTTCCGGCTGGCGGCCGTCGAGTGAGGGGCCGTCCCGGACCCGACCGGACCGGGTCGCCCCCGACTCCGCGGACCGATACGCTTTCGGTCGCCACACCGATAGCGGGAGGCATGAAGCTGCTCGTCGTCGGCGCGGGCGAGATGGGTCGGTGGGTCGCGCACACCCTCCGGCCCGTCGTCGACCGGGTCGCCCTCGCGGACACGAACCCGCAGGCCGCGATGGACGCCGCCGAGGCGGTCGTCGACGGCCGGGTCGTCCCGCTGGACACCGACGAGGCGTTCGACTGCGTCGCCCTCGCGGTCCCCATCCCCGTCGTCGGCGAGGCGGTCGCCCGCTACGCCGACAACGCCGCCGACGGGGCAATCGTCGACGTCGCGGGGGTCATGGGCGACCCGCTGGCGGCGATGGCGACCCACGCCGACGGCGAGTACGCCAGCTTCCACCCGCTGTTCGCCCCGCCGCGGGCCCCCGGGCGGGTGGCGTACGTCCCCGGGGAGGCCGGACCGGTCGTCGAACGGGTCCGCGAGGGCCTCGCCGACGCCGGCAACGACGTGTTCGAGACGACCGCGAGCGAGCACGACGAGGCCATGGAGGCCGTGCAGACGGGCGCCCACACCGCCGTGCTCGCGTACGCGCTGGCCGCCGGCGACGTGGACGAGCGCTTCCACACGCCCGTCTCCGAGCCGCTCGCCGACCTCGCCCGGACCGTCACTGAGGGCGAGCCGCGGGTGTACGCCGACATCCGCGAGGCGTTCGCGGGCGCCGACGCGGTCGCGGAGGCGGCGCGGGCGCTCGCGACGGCCGACCGGGAGGCGTTCGAGGCGCTGTTCGCCGACGCGCGGGCGAACGTGGGCGCCGACTCGCGGACGGACGGGGACCGCGAGTCGGCGACGGCCGATGTGGGCGCGGACGCGGACGCGACGCCCGAGTCCGACGGCTGACCGGACGGGGGACCCGGGGCCGTCCCGGCACCGCCCCCCGCCCGGCGCCTCGCCCCGAGACAGAACCGTTACCCACGCCGACCGAGTAGCGCCGGTGATGACTCGATCCAGCGCCGTCCCCGGCGCACGCGCCCCCGCCCGCGGCGCCACGGCGCCGCGGTCGCCGGGCGGGCGGTCCCCCGCGGGGTGGGGGCCGTGAGCGTCGACCGCGACGCCCTCCGCGACACCGCGAAGTACCTCCGCAACGTCCGCCCGGTCGACCCCGACGAGGTGTACGAGTACCTCCCGGGTCGGCCCCATCAGGCGGTCGTGCGCACGGCGCTCCGGGAAGAGGCGTTCGACCTGGGCCTCTACGAGCGCGAGGACGGCGCCTTCGTCCCCGCGAACGAGGAGCCCGTCGACCCGCCCGGGTGGGACCCGGACTCGTTCCCCGGGGAGCACGAGGCCGCCGTCGAGGACCTGCTGTTCGAGGCGTACGGCCTCGACTGGCACGAGGGCGAGACGGGCGACGCCCTCCGCGAGACGGTCGACCGACTGAAGGAGGACTACTTCCGCGGCCGCCGCGTCGAGTACGACGAGGACGCCGCGCTGGCGTACGCGCTGTACCACCAGCCGGACTTCTACGCCGCCGTCGGCTACGTCCTCGACCGCCTCGCCGACCGCGGACTGCTCCCCCGCACCCTCCGCGTGCTCGACGTGGGCGCCGGGACCGGCGGCCCCGCGCTCGGCCTCCACGACTACCTCCCGGAGGACGCGCTCGTCGACTACCACGCTCTCGAGCCGAGCGCGAACGCCGACGTGCTGGAGGAGGTGCTCGCGGACACCCGGCGGAACTTCCACACGGCGATCCACCGGGAGACGGCCGAGGACTTCGACCCCGGTTCGCTCGGCGAGGTCGACCTCCTGCTGTTCGGCAACGTCCTCTCGGAGTTGGACGACCCGGAGGCCGTCGTCTCGCGGTATCTCGACGCCCTCGCCGACGGCGGGTCGTGTCTCCTGCTGGCGCCCGCGGACCTGGAGACGTCGACGGGGATGCGCGCGGTCGAGCGCGCGGTCGCGCCGCCCGACGCCGACGTGAGCGTGTACGCGCCCGACCTGCGCCTGTGGCCCGGCGACGCCCCCAGCGACCGCGGGTGGTCGTTCGAGGAGCGTCCCGACCTCTCGGTCCCCTCCTTCCAGCGAAAGCTCGACGAGGCCGCGACGCGCGACTACGACGACGAGCCCGGAACCTACGTGAACACGGACGTGAAGTTCTCGTGGGCGGTCCTCCGACCCGACGGCGAGCGCCGCCACCCGGTCGTCGCCAGCGAGGACCGCCACCACCGGATGGCCGAGTCCGAGGACCACGTCACCGACCGGGTGAACCTCCTGTGCGTGAAGCTCTCGGGCGACCTCACCGACGACGCGGACGCGAACCCGCTGTTCAAGGTCGGCGACGGCAGCGAGCGCCTGGAGCACTACCTCGTGCTCACCGGGGAGTCGTCGCTGAACCGCGACCTCCGGGCGGCCCCCTACGGTGCGGTCCTCTCGGTCGAGAACGTCCTGATCCTCTGGAACGACGACGAGGGCGCCTACAACCTCGTCTGCGGGACGGAGACGGTCGTCGACCTCGTGGCGGCGTAGGGGGTCGGGGGTCCGGAGCGCTACGCCGGGCCGTGCCGCGCGACGCCGACGCGGGCGAGCGCGACGGCGACCGCGCCGAGCCCCGCCACCGCGACGACGGAGACGTACGTGCCGGGGTCGGCGCTCCCGACCGCGAGCTTCGCGGCGACGTTCGCGGGGTTCGCGGGCGACAGCGCCGCCGCGCCGAACAGCCCGAGCACCCCGAGCGAGTAGACGGTCTGTGCGGCCCGACGGTCCGGGGCGACGAGCGCGAGCGCGGCGCCCAGCGCCGTCACCAGCGCGGCGAGCCCGGCGGTGAGGGCCAGCAGCGCGAGCACGCCGGCGGCGGTCGCGAGCGCCCCCGGGCCGGGCGCGATGGCGGTGCCGTTCAGCGAGAGCAGGGCGAGCCACAGCGCCGCCTGCGCGGGCGCGAGCCCCCCCGCCGCGAGCAGCTTCCCCTCGACGATGTCGGTCATCGTCACCGGGGCGACCCGGAGCAGTTCGAGGGTGCCGCGCTCCAGTTCCTCGGTGAGCGAGTCGACCGTCACCGACCCGGCGATGAACACCGGGAGGAACAGCAGCAGCGGGACGAGCACGGTGTAGGTGAACCCGAAGTACGGCGAGGAGGCCGCCCGCGGCGGCAGCCGCAGCGTCTCGGCCGAAAGCGACGCCGACCGCTGGTCGCGCTCCAGCCGCTCGAACGCCCGGAGCGCCTCGCGGGCGCGGACGACGACCAGCGTCGTCCCCACGTTCCCGTCCGGAACCAGCACCCGGACCTCCAGCGTGCCGCGCTCGGTGGCCGTCGACAGCAGCGCCGCGTCCGCCCGGCCGTCGGCGAACGCGTCGACGGCGGCCTGCTTGCTCGGGTACCGCTCGCCCTCCATCCCGTCGGTCTCTCCGACGGCCGCGAGGAGGTCGCCCGCGTCGTCGCCGGCGACGGCCGTCTCGACCGAGTAGCCCGCGGCGGCGCCCGGGTCGTACAGCGACACCAGCCCGACGACGAGGAACGACGAGAACGCCGCCACGAACAGCTGGATGAGCAGCGCGAGGACGATGGTCTTCTCCGAGCGCAGCGACGCCAGCTCCCGCCTCGCGATCGTCAGCCGGGCGTCCCGGCCCGTGCGGTCGCCGGCGGCGACGGTGCCCGGGACCGGGTCGGGCGCGTCCTCGGGAGGTGTGTCGTCACCCAAGGGCGCTCACCACCGCGAGGTCGTAGGCGAAGTGGATCGCCATCGCGACGAGCAGGGTCGCCGCCCAGGCCCGCCGCCCCCGGGTCGCGCCGACTGCGCCGACGGCCGCCGTGACGACGTGCAGGAGCAGCGGGAGCGCGAGCAGCGCGAGGCCGACGCCGGGTCCGAACCCGGCGCCGACGCCGGCGGTGCCGAACGCGGCCTCCCCGAGCGGGAGCGAGCCGAGGCCGACGACCTGGACGACCGCGGTCGCCTTCTCGGCGACGAAGAAGCCCGCGCCCGAGAGCGCGCCCAGTCTCAGCGCCGTCGGGAGGTCGCGCTCGAACCGGGACTGCGAGAAGCCGGCGTAGACGCCGACGCCCTTGGCGACCTCCTCGACCACGGCGACGACGACGAGCAGGCCGACGACCGCCGCCTCCCGCGGCAGCGCGAACAGCAGCGCGACCGCGAGGAGTTCGGCGACGAAGACGAACGGGACCGACAGCGCCGACAGCAGCGCCACGTCGCGCGGGCGGTGCAGGCGCACCGCGAGCGCGTCGAGGAACTTCAGCGGGACGGGCTTCTGGGTGAACATGTCCTCCTCGCGGTAGACGCCGACCCCCAGCGCGAACAGGGTGCCCGCGACGAGGTAGAACGGCCCCGTCGAGAACAGGTACTCCCCGAGGGCGACCGCCTCGCCCTGGAGGTCGCGGACGACGAGCGTCAGCGGCGAGATGAGCGCGACCGGCGTCACCGTCGCGAAGATGGCCGGGACGAACGCGTACGTCGTCAGCGTCACCGACACGGTCACCGTGACGAAGGTGAGCTCCTTGAACGAGCGCGCGAACATCGCGCCGACGAACGTCGACGCGAGGAACACCAGCGCGACGGGGAACACCGCCGCCACCGAGACCGCGCCGCCGCCGACGCCGAGCGCGATGAGCGTCGTCGCCGCCAGCGCCGCGGCCGCGTACGGGAGGGTCTTGCCCGCGACGATGTCCGTCGGCGACAGCGGGGCGACGAGCAGGAGCTCCCCGCGGCGGTTCACCCGCTCATTCAGTATCGTGGAGCCGTACGCCTGGATGACGAAGTTCATCGGCACGAGGAACGCGAACGCGAGCACGAGCGAGGAGAACGGGAACGGCGGCGAGATCTCCGCCGGCGACCCGGTCGCCTGCCCGCCGAACAGCGGGCCCGCCGCCCCGCCGAAGTCGGGGACGCCGAGCGCGCCGGACCCGTCGTCGCCGTCGCCGCCGGCGGACCCCGTCCCGCTTCCCGTGTCGTCGCCGCTCGTGCCGCTCCCGCCGCTCCCGCCCCCGGTATCGCCGGTCCCGTCGACCGTCCCGCCGTCGCTGGCGCCGACGCGCTGGCTCCCGCGCTCGACGTAGCTCAGGGTGACGCCGACCGGGAACGCCGCCGACTGGTTCTCCTCGGCGAGCAGCAGCCGGGTGTTGTGCCGCTCGACGGCGGACCGGAACGCGCCGAGGGCCGCCTGGCCCTTCCGGGTGTCGGCGACCGATACGGTCGCCTCGCGGTCGGTCGTGTTCCGGTCGTCCACGTACACGTCCGCGCCGGGGGTGCCGACGGGCACCGCCTCCAGCGGCGTCGACTCGGCCACCGGCTCGTGGTACGGGCTCTCCGGGCTGACCGCGACGGCGTAGATGTCCCCGTCGAGGGCGACCCCGCCCGCGAGCACGCCGCCGGCGACGACGCCGAGCGTGAGCAGCAGCGCGACCCCGCCCAGGGCCGCCGTCTTCCGGTCGACGGTGCCGGTCGCCCGCGACACCTCCCACCGCGCGACGCGGAGGACCGCCCGGGGGGAGACGCTCACTCCCGGGCCTCCCGGGGCACCGCGCGCGTCGCCTCCTCTGCCCCGTCGACGTCGCCGGCTCCGCCGCCGGCCGCGTCGCTGTCGCTCCCGTCCCCCCGGCCCGCGTCGCCCGGCGTCACGCGCCTGCTCCCGGGCATCGGCCGACCGGCCACGTCGAGGAAGATCTCCTCCAGCGTCGACTCGCGGGTCCGGATGTCGGCGACCTCGCCGCCGGCGTCGGCGGCCGCCTCGCGCAGCGCCTCCACCTCGTCCATCGAGTCCACGACGGTCAGGTGGCGGTCGCCGTCCGGCTCGCTCCCCTCGACCGGGACCGTGGTGAACACGCGGTAGCTCGTCTCGCCGTGTTCGTCGCGGATCCCCTCGACGGTGCCGCGGGCGACGATCTCGCCCTCGTTCATGATGACGACCCGGTCGCACACCGACTCGACGTGATAGAGGTTGTGCGCGGAGAACAGCACGGTCTTGCCCGCGTCCGCGAGGTCGCGGACGTACTCCAGCACGTAGTTCGTCGTGAGGGGGTCGAGCCCGGAGGCGGGCTCGTCGTAGATCAGCACGTCGGGGTCGTTGACCAGCGATCGCGCGATCGCGACCTTCCGTTTCATCCCCTTCGAGACGTCCCCCAGCCTGCGGTCGCGGTGTTCGAGGTCGAGGTCGTCGAGCGTCGTCTCGATCCGTCGGTTCGCGGTCTCGCGGGGCACCTCGTACAGGTCGGCGAAGAACCGGAGGTAGCTCCGGGCGGTCATGTCCTCGTACAGCGGGGACTCCTCGGGGAGGAACCCTAGCGCCGTCCGAGTCTCTGGGTCGCCCGCGGGCTCGCCCGCCACGCGGACCGTTCCCGCGGTCGGCTCGATCAGCCCCGCCAGCGCCTTCAGCGTCGTCGTCTTGCCCGCGCCGTTGGGGCCGACGACGCCGAAGATCTCCCCCGGCTCGACCGAGAAGGTGCTCCCGTGCACGGCGACGAAGTCGCCGTACACCTTCCGTAGGCCGTCGACGGTTATCACACGTCGCCGTTCGGGCCGCCCGACAAGAGGGCGTCGCCGCGCCTATCGGCGGTGAGAACGGGCCGGGGAGTCGGGCCGGACCGGTCCGACGGCCGCCGTCTCGTCGGCGGGGACGCCGGCCGTCCCCGGGCGGCTCACTCCCGGGGCGCGAACTCCACGACGCCGAACGTGACGAACCGCTCGGGGTCGGAGTCGGACTCGCTCGCGGCGGGCGCGTCGACGCCGTACGGCCGCGGCGCCGCGTCGGGCGTCGCGGGCCGCCGGTCCGGCGACCAGGGGCCGTCCGCGCCGGCCGCGATCGCCGCCGAGTACGAGTCGAAGGTGACCTGTTCGGGCATACCTACCCGTTGTGGTTCGTCCGACTTATGTGTTTCCACAGATTACTCTATACCGAGTAAAGAATTTTGAGCGACCCCCGAGCGTCCGCGATCCGGCCGTGGCGGCGGCTGTCGAGGGTCGAATACGGGCCCGGAGGATCGCGTCGCTGTCGCTCGTCGGTCGACGCGTTCGGTAGAACCAGTCCGTCGCTCCGGAGTGTCAGTCGTCGTCGCGCTCGCCGCCGTCGGCTCGGGGTTCGGGTTTCTCGCCGCCGCGTTCCCAGACTCGGTCCGCGGACGCGTCGTTCGGTGCGGTGTGGCTGACGTCCGCCATGGTTCGTTCGGTCATCGTGATACCCAAAAACACCTCCCGGTATTTCAGCGTTGCATGCAACTCCCTTAGACACACAGTACCATATTAGGATATTAATACCTCTGAGGGAGGCGGGGAGACGCCCGATCAGATCCGTCGGTCGAGCGGGGGCCGTTCCGTCGAACCGTCCACTCGCGCGATGCGTGAACGGACGTTCGTCCCGGCCGAACGGACCAGGCATATGTATGCCGGCAGGGACTCCCACACATGAACTCGACGGTGGTCGACATGCTCGCGGACAACGCCGGCCACGCCCGCGCGTTCGCCGACCGCTTCGACGACGTGCAGGACGCACAGCACCCCGAGGCCGTCACGGTCTCCTGTTCGGACTCGCGGGTGCTCCAGAACCACATGTGGGGCAACGACACGCCCGGGCGCCTGTTCACCTGCGGGAACATCGGGAACCGCGTCGTCCAGCGGACGGCCGCGGGGGAGGTCGTCTCCGGCGACGTGCTCTACCCGCTGGCGCACACGGGGACCCGGACGGCGGTCGTCGTCGGTCACACCGGCTGCGGCGCCGTCACCGCCACCTACGTGGCGCTCGCCGGCGCCGACGACCTGGCGGAGCCGCCGGGGATCGAACACTGCATCGACCTGCTGGCCCCCCACCTCGAACCGGGCGTCCGACGCCTCCCCGACGGTCTCAGCGAGGCGGAGGCGGTCAACCACCTCGTCGAGTACAACGTCGACCGACAGGTGGACGTCCTCGTCGGGAGCGACGAGGTGCCGGAGGACACGGACGTCGTCGGCGTCGTCTACGACTTCCAGGACGTGTACGGGGGCGAGCGCGGCGAGGTCCACGTGATCAACGTCGACGGGGAGCGCGATCCCGCGACCCTGCGCGAGGCGCACGCCGACGTCGGCGACCGGGTCGAGCGGCTCTGGTCGTACTGACCCGGCCCGAGGGACCCGGCGACCCGTCGGCGCGGCGTCGTGGTCGGCGGACGGACACGCGACGCCGTCACACGGCGGCGACCGATTGAAACGGGGATGTGACGAAGGACGCCCGTGAGCGAGCTCTCCCCGCCGGACGACGAGGCGCTGGTCGCCGGCCGCGCCGACTGGATCGACGCCGACGCGGCCGCGCGGCTGACCCGGCACCCGCTGGAGGCCGTCGACACCGAGTACCCGCACTGGATCGGCGCGATCGACGCCCCGGACGACGTGACCCCGCCCCGCGAGCGCCACCCCGTCTTCTACGGCTGCTTCGACTGGCACTCGGCGGTCCACAGCCACTGGTGTCTCGTCCGGACGCTCCGCCAGGTTCCGGATCACCCCGACCGCGAGCGGATCGTCGCCGGCATCGACGGCCGACTGACCGACGAGGCGGTCGCCGGCGAGGCGGCGTACTTCGACGACGACGAGACCTTCGAGCGCCCGTACGGCTGGGCGTGGCTGCTCGCGCTCGCCGCCGAACTCCGCCGGTGGGACGACCCCCGCGGCGACGACTGGCGCGCGAGGCTCCGCCCGCTGGAGGACCGCATCGTCGCGCTCGTCCGCGAGCGGTTCCTCCCGATGGAGCGACCCCACCGGGTCGGCACCCACGGGAACACCGCCTTCGCGTGCTCGCTCGTGCTCGAGTACGCCCGGACGGTGGGCGACGACGCGCTCGCGTCGGAGACCGTCGAGACCGCTCTCCGGTTCTATCGTGACGACGCCGACGCGCCGATCGGGTATGAGCCGCTGGGGTGGGACTTCCTCTCGCCGACGCTCGTCGAGGCGGACCTCATGCGTCGCGTGCTCGACCCCGACGAGTTCGCTGCGTGGTTCACGGACTTCCTCCCGGATGTCGAGGCGGTTCCGGAACCGGTCTCCGTCGCCGACGGCGAGGGCGGCGTCGCGCTCCACCTCGTCGGCCTGAACGTCTCGCGGGCGTGGTGTCTCGCCGGCGTCGCCGACGCGCTCCCGGCGGGGCCGCGGGCGGACGCCCTCCGCGAGCGCGCGATCGCCCACGCCCGACGCGGCGTCGCGGAGGCGTTCACCGACGACTACGACGGGTCGCACTGGCTCTCCTCGTTCGTGTGCTACCTACTCACGAGGGACGGGGGCGGGATCGCCGCGGGGCGGTAGCCGTCGTACGCCCGGGGAGGGGCGTACGACGAGGCGTATCGCTCGGGGTCGAGGGTCGGCTACCTGTTCTCCCGCTGCTCGACCTTGTTCAACTCGATCAACAGCCGGAAGATCGCCTTCACGAGGTTCGCGTCCACGTCGAACCGCTCGGCGTTCTCGCCGGCCCGGTCCATCACCGCCTGCTCCTGGCTCTCGTCGGTCGTCGGCAGGTCGCGCCGCTCCTTCACCTCCGCGATGGTGTCGGCGACGTACGTCCGCCGGGCGATGAGTTCGACGAGCTCGCGGTCGATGTCCGCGATCTCCTCGCGCAGTTCGTCGAGCCCCATTCCCTCCAGGTCCGCCGATGTGTCGTCGGTGTCTTCGTAGCTCATGATGTGTCTCCGCTCCGGTCCCGCGCTACAGGACCCGTGCGCCCCGCTCGCGCGTGTTCGTCAGTCGCGTCTCCCCGTCGCGGGCGGCCCACCGCTCGCGGACCGCCTCCAGCGCCTCCCGTTCCCCGACGGCCACGACGCTCGGCCCGGTGCCCGACAGCGAGACGCCGTCGCACTCGGCCATCGCCTCCACCGCCGGGTCCGTCGGGAAGCCCAGCGCCGCCGAGAACGCGAGGCCGTTCACCGTCATCGCGCGGCCGTACTCCCCCGACAGCGCGAGATCGGTCGCGAGCTCCGCCATCGGCGCCACGCGCTCGCAGGCGCTCGCGTCCGCGTCGGCCGAGTACGCCCGCTCGGGCGGCGTCCACACGAGCGCGTGCTCCGCGAACGGCGCCTCCCGCGAGAGCAGTTCGTCCTCGGCGTTGTCGGTGACGGTGACGCCCCCCAGCATCGACGCCGAGGCGTCGTCGAAGGCGCCCGTCACGGTGACGCCTGCGTCGCGGGCCGCGCGGACGCCGACGCGGCACGCCTCCGTCCGCGTCACGTCGGCGTCGGGGTCGTTCGCGACCTCCAGGCCCAGCGCCGACAGCGTCGCCAGCACGGTCGCGTTCGCGGCCGCGCTCGAACTCTTCAGCCCCGCGGCCGTCGGCACCGCGCTCTCGGTCCTGACGGTCCCGCCCTCGTCGGCGCCGTAGCGGTCGACCACGCGCTCGACACACCGCTCTATCAGCTCGGTGTCGCCGTCGGGCTCGCCGGCGATCTCGCCGGAGACGCCCGCCGCGTCCGGGTCGAGATCGACCGTCGCGGTCGTCTCGAGGTCCAGCGCGAAGGCGGAGCCGCGGCCCGTCGCGAGCGCGTTCACCACCGTCCCCGCGCCGGGCGCGGCCGCGCGTCCCTGCATGCCTCGACGCGCGCGTTCGTCGGGGTAAAGCGTGGCGGTCGTGTCAAGGCTCGGCCCCGGCCTGCCGGGTCGGCCCGGCTCACGTCCGTCCGTCCGTGGGCGGCTCGGCCCACAGACCGCGCCGCCGTGCTTCGAGGCCTCGTTCGCTCGCTTCGCTCGCTCACTCGGCCTCGCTCTCCTTCTGGGCGGCTCGGCCCGCAGACCTCGCCGCCGTTCTTCGAGGCCTCGTTCGCTCGCTTCGCTCGCTCACTCGGCCTCGCTCTCGCCGCGCTTATTCGCGTCCACCCCCATCTCCCGAGCATGAGCGCACCGCACCGGAACGACGTCGCGCCCGCGACCGTCTCGGTCGCCCTCCGCGAGGAGGGCGTCGAGGTGGAGTACCTCGACGGCCGGGTCACCTTCTACCGCGGCGTCCCCCAGCGCGTCGAGGACACCCTCACGACCCCGCCCGGCAAGGAGACGCACGTCCTCGTCACCGATCCCACCGAGAGCGAGGGCGTGTTGCTGTACGTGAACGACCTCAAGACCCACGACGACATCCTCGAACAGACCGGCGTCGGCCGCGTCATCCTCGGCGAGGGCGACGAGGAGGAGCTGTTCCCGGGCGTCGTCGCCCGGCGGCCGGGCGGCCAGCGGACGGAGTTGGAGGCCGACCCCGCGGTCGCCGGCGGCCGCGTGTTCGCGTTCGTCGAGGACGACTGGGGCGAGGACAGCTACGAGTTCGTCGCCGACGGGGACGGGGACGGGGAGGAATCGTCGTCGGAAACGGGTCGGGGGGCCTGAGATGAGCCTCCCGAAGCCCTGGCGTGACCTGGACCGCTCGACGGTCGGGTCGGCCCCCGACCGCTACGGCGTCTACGAGCTGGGCGACGCCGACGGCGAGTCGCTCGGCTACGCGGTCGGGGTGCTCCGGGACGAACTGAAAGAGGAGTTGGCCTACGGCGACGCGGCGAAGGTCCGCTGGACCGTCGCCGAGTCGCGCGAGCACGCCGAACGGCTCGCGGACGAACACTTCTGACGGGGCCGGGCGCCGGCTCGGCGCCGGGGGCGCCCCCACCGCACCGAGCCTACTGGAGGTACGACGGCTCCTCGGCGTCGCAGTGTTCCTCGTGTTGTGCCGCGTCGTCCGGGTCGTCGAACAGGAGACCACACGCGTCACACTGGTACCACGTCATGTCGTCGCGCTCCGTCTCCGTGACCATGCGTCCCACTGCACGCGCCGCGGATAAATCCCTACCGGCGGTGCCGCTCAGAAATCGGGGAGGTCGTCGGGCGCCTCGAACTCGCTCTCCCAGTCGACGTACTCCTCCTTGAGCACCTCGCAGACGACCTGCCCGAACTCGGTGAGCGCGGCGTTGATCGCCGACACCTGCCCCCAGCTCTCCAGGTCCGGGTGGAGGTCGCGCTCCTTCCAGTCCTCGGGGATGCCCGGCGCGTGGTAGCCGACGCGGTCGGCGAAGTCGTCCCAGAAGAAGTCGAAGCCGGCGAACAGCTCCAGCTCGCCGGCGATCCGCCAGGTGTCCGCGTCGATGTCGGCGTCGGCGGACCACCGCTCGAACGCCTCCGCCCACGCCCCCTCCCGGAGGAACGCCTCCAGCTCCTCGCGGTGGTACTCGTCGCCGGCGACCTCCGTGTCGTCGTACTCGCTCGGGTCGACGGTCGACAGCGTCGGCGGCGGCGGCACGTCGGCGTCGAGGCTCATGCCCGCTGATTGCTCGCCGGGCGGCAAAGGCCTGCCGGAGGGTCCCGGCGCTCGACGTCCGAGTCCCCTCGGTCCCCGCTCCCGTGCGGCGGGTTCGGGGAGCGCCGGAGTTATTCGGATCACGCCCGTACCGTGCTCCATGCCAACACGACGGGACCTGCTCGCGGCGGTCGGCGCGGCCGCGACCGCCGGCGCCGCCGGCTGCGTGCAGGTCGGCTCCCCCGACGTGGCCCCGAGCGCGGCCGGGGCCGCCGGGAACGCGACCGAGGACGGGACGACCGAACAGCGGTCGGGCTCGGCGACCGAGACGGAGGTGTACCGTTCGACGATCCAGTCGGTCGTCGGCGTGCTCAACTACGGCCGCAACGGGCCCCAGGGCAGCGGCTCGGGGTTCGTCGCCGGCGACGGCTACATCGTCACCAACCAGCACGTCGTCGCGGGGGCGACGGAGGTGAAGCTCCGCTTCCGGGGCAACGTCTGGCGCGACGCCGAGATCCTCGGCACCGACGCCTACTCCGATCTGGCGGTGCTGCGCGCCGAGGACCGCCCCGAGGAGGCGACGCCGCTGTCGTGGGTCGACACCGAACCGGAGCCGCCGGTCGGGACGCCCGTGATGGCGATCGGCTCGCCGTACGGCTTCAGCGGCTCCGCCTCCACCGGGATCGTCTCCGGCGTCGACCGGGTGCTGTCGGCGCCGAACAACTTCACCGTCGCCGACTCCGTTCAGACCGACGCCGCGCTCAACCCCGGCAACTCCGGGGGGCCGATCGTCACCTACGACGGCGACGTGGTCGCGGTCGCCGCCCGCGGCGGCGGCGACAACATCGGCTTCGGCGTCTCCGCGGCGCTCTCGAAGCGGGTCGTCCCGGCGCTGGCGGCGTCGGGCGAGTACGACCACTCGTTCATGGGCGTGCGCCTGATCGAGGTGTCCCCGACCATCGCCGAGGCGTACGACCTCGACGACGTGGGTGGCGTGCTCATCGTCGAGGTCATCGAGGGCGGTCCCGCCGACGGCACGCTCCGCGGGACCGACGGCGAGACGACCGTCGACGGGGTCAGCGTCCCCACCGGCGGCGACGTGGTCGTCGGCGTCGGCGGCCGCGACGTGGAGGTGCAGGCCGACCTCTCGAACTACCTCGCGCTGGAGACGTCCCCCGGCGACGAGGTCGAGTTCGCCGTCCTGCGCGACGGGAGCGAGACGACCGTCTCCTTCGAACTCGGCGAACGGCCCGAGCCGAACCTGTAGAAGCGACGCGGGCGGGGTCGACCCCCCAGCGTGTTACCGTTCGTCGTGTCCGCCGTGGCCGCCGTCGTCCCCGGAGGCGCCGGTGTCCCCACGGCCGCCGTCCTCGCGTCCGCCGTCCGCGACCGCGGAGGCGCCGTCCCCGAACTCGAAGCCCGCGTCGCCCCGCGAGCGCGGGGCCCCGTCGGCGCCCTCGCCCGTCGCCGTCTCGAAGCTCCCCGCGAGCTCGCGCAGCTCGGCCGCGCGCTCGGCGAGGCGCTCGACCTCGCCGCTCGCCTGGTTCAGCGACGCCGACTGCTCTGCGGCGGCCGCCGAGACGCTCTCGGCCTCGGCGGCGGCCTCCTCGCTGACGCTCGCGACCTCGTCTGCCATGGCGACGACCTCCTCGGCGCTGGCGGCCTGGTCGTCCGCGGCCGTCGAGATGGACTGGACGCCGTCGTTGGCCTCCTCGACGGCCTCGACCACGTCGCCGAGCGCGCCCAGGCCGGCCTCGATGGTCTCTGCGCCCTCCTCGACGCGCTCGCTCGTCTCCTCGATGTCGGCGACGGCGTCCTCGGTGGAGGACTGGACGGCCTCGATCCGGTCGGCGATCCGTCCGGTGGCCTCGCGGGTCTCCGTCGCCAGCGTCTTCACCTCGTCGGCGACGACCGCGAAGCCGTCGCCCTCGGCGCCCGCGCGGGCCGCCTCGATGCTCGCGTTGAGCGCGAGCGTGTTCGTCTGCTCGGCGATCCCGTCGATCATGTCGACGATCTCGCCGATCGCGGTCACCTCCGACTCCAGCCCGCGGACGACCTCCGCGGTCGACTGGGTGTGTTCCTCGATGGCGGCCATCTCCTCGACCGCCTCGTCGGCCAGGTCGGCGCCGCGCTCGCCGCGGTCGGCGGCCTCCTCGGAGCGCTCGGCCACCTGGTCGGCGGTGGCGGCGACCTCCTCGACGGCCGCCGACAGGTCGGACATCTCTGCGGTGACCTCCTGGATGTGCGTCACCTGCTCGTCGACGCCGGCCGCGATCTCGTCGGTCGAGTCGGCCACCTCCCCGGCGGCACGCTCGGCCTCCGCGACGCCGGCGTCGGCCTCCTCGCTGGCGGCCGCGACCTCGCCGGCGACGCGGTCGACGCGTCCGACGGTCGCCTCCAGTTCGTCCATCATCCCGTTGAACTCGGCGGCGATCCGCGCCATCGCCTCGTCGTCCACGTCCGCGTCCATCCGGGCGGTGAGGTCGCCGTCGGCCGCCCGCTCCATCGTCTCGCCGTACGACTCGGCGGCGGCCGCCAGCGCCTCGTTCGTCTCGCGCATGTCGGCGATCAGCGACTCCAGGTCCGCGCGCATCTCCGCGAGCGCCTCGCCCAGCTCCCCGGGCACCTCCCGATCCAGCACCGGCGCGTCGAAGTCGTTGCGCGCGATGACGGTCGCCTGCGAGGAGGCCGTCGCGAGGTAGCCCCGCACCTCGCCGAAGGCGTCGCGCACCTCGCCGACCTCGTCGATGCGGTCGCCGGACGCGCCGGCGGCGGCGTCCGTGTCGCCGCGCGCCAGCGCCTCCGCCCGCGTCGCCAGGTCGCGGAGGCTCCGCGAGGTGGACCGTCCCATCGTCACCCCGATCAGGACGAACCCGAGCGCGGCGAGGCCGATGACGGCCCCGAGGGCGGTCCGGACCTGGTCGACCAGCGCGTACGCGACCGACTGCGGCACCGACCGGACGACGACCCAGTCGGTCCCCTCGACGGGCGCGAACGCCATGGCCGTGTTCGAGCCGTCCATGTCGTGTGCGCCGGCTCGCTCGCGACCGGCCTGCAGGGCGTGTGCGTCGGCGCCGCCGGCGAACGTCCCGCCGACGAGGTCGCCGTCGGAGGCGAACAACACCGTCGCGTCCTCGCCGTCGACGACCTGCAGCGTCCCGGAGCCGCCGTCGGTCGCCTCGCCCACGACCGCCGCCGTCTCGGCGGTCATCACGAGCGCGCTGTTCGTTCCCGGGACCCAGCTGGCGAAGGCGATCTGGCGGCGGCCGTTCCGCTCGAACGTCTTCGAGACGACCGAGCCGGTGGGGGGGATAGTCGAGAGATTCGTCGCACCGGTCTCCCAGGCGATCCCGCCCAGCCGCGACCCGACGGCCTCCCCGTCGGTGCTGCGCTCGACGACCATCGAGTCCTTGTCGACGACGTGCATCGCGGTGATCGAGTCGGGAAGACGGCGGAACTCCAGCTCGATCGTCGTCTGAACGGCGTCGGCGTCGCCGGCGTCCTCCCTGAGTTGCTGGGAGACCAGCCTGACCGTCCGCTCGTTGTTGTCGACCCAGATCGACACCTCGCTCGCGCTCGTCTGCGCGCTCGACTGGAGGTCGTCGTGGGTCCGCTCGGTCAACTCCGCGGCGACCTGCCCCTGCAGCAGGACGCCGGCGCCCACGACGGCCGCCAGCGTCACGACCGTCAACACGGTGAACTTCCGGAGATACGTCCGCCGGAGGGCGTCCGGTATCGGGTTCATACCCCCGGTTTCCCGTGGGGGTATTTACCTCCCGCTCCGCAGCTATCAGTTCGGAAAACTGCCGGACCGCGGCGTGTCGCGCGGTCACACGGGTCGAGGGTCGCCGCCGATCACCGGTCGCCCAAGCGGTCGGCCACGTCGGCCAACTGCTCGCGCCGCGCGGCGGTCGCCTCCTCGCGGAGCGCGCGCTCCTCGGCGGTCGGGCAGTCGAGGTCCGGGACGGGGGTCGGCGTCCCGTCACCGTCGAGCGCGACGAAGGTGAGAAACGAGGTGGTGGTCCGGCGCTCCTCCCCGGTCCTGGGGTTCTCCGCGCGGACGTCCACCTTCACGTCCACGCTCGTGCGGCCGGTGTTGAACACGTACGCCTCCAGCACGGCCACCTCGCCGAGGTCGATGGGCGCGATGAAGTCGACGTGGTCGAGCGAGGCGGTGACGCACTGGCGCCGCGAGAAGCGCATCGCCGCGATGGCGCCGCAGATGTCCATCCAGTGGAGGACGGCGCCCCCGAGCGCCCGCCCGAGGTTGTTCGTGTCGTTCGGGAGCAGCAGCTCGGTCATCTCGGTGTAGGAGGCCGCGAGCGTCCCCTCGCCGTCCGCGTCGGGATCGGGGGCGGATCCGGGACCGGCGGCGGCGCCGACGGCCTCGCTGTCCTCGTCTGCCATGTCCGGACCTCGCGTCCCCGGCGGTATCAACCCCGACGGTTCGGTCGGAACGACCGGGCGACCGTGAAGGCGACGGACCGAGACGGGGCATCCGCCTCGACGGCCGAACCATTGAACCCGGCGGCGACCGTGACTACGCTACGTGATAACGAACCGCGAGATCGCGTCGGAGCGGCTCCTCGACGAGGCGCTCGCGGAGGTGGCCGAGTCGGCGCGCGAGAACGGGCTCCCGGAGGGGACGGTCGCGACGGCGCTGCGCGAGCGGGCGGCGGCGGTGGAGTCGGAGGGTGCGGGGGACGCGGAGGAGTGACGGCGGGCGGTACCGTCGCGGGACCGGACGGGGGCCCGTCGTCGCCGCGGTCCTCAGCGGTAACGGTAGTCGTCGTCCACGTCCGAGGACCCCGAGCGGCCGGTGTCGAGGTCGTCCGCGTCGGGGTCCCGCGGCGGGGCGTCGTCGTCCAGCTCGATCGTGTCGGGCGACTGCCCGGCGACGTCGATCACCTCGTCGCTCACGTGGATCGGGCACTCCAGACGGGCCGCAAGCGCGATGGCGTCGCTCGGGCGGGCGTCGAAGACGAACTGCTCGGGCTCGCCGTCCTCGTAGCGCTCGGCGGCGAGCTTCCCGTAGAAGGTGCCGTCCGCGAGGTCGTCGATGCGGACGGAGTCGACCGCGCCGCCGAACTCCGTCACCATCTCCAGCAGGAGATCGTGCGTGAGCGGCCGGTCGAACTGTTCGCCGATCAGTCCCCCCCTGATCGACCGCGCCTGGTCGGCCGTGACGAAGATCGGGAGGAGCTCCCCGCGCGCGCGAAGCACGACCGCGGGGACCTCCTCGCCGTCCGGGCCGGAGCCCACGCCGATGCCGGCGACCTCGGCCTCGTGGTCCATACACACACCACGCGGTCCGGACTTGAATACCTACCGCGCGTCGCCGCGACCGTGGAGTCGACGCCGCGCCGGGCGGACCCGTCCCCTCGCCGCGCGGCGCCGCGTGAGACTCCGACAGGCGTATACCGGGCCGACGGGAAGACGCCGGCAATGAACACCGGAACCGGACCGCGACGGGGGTGGCGCGCGTGAGCCGCGACCCCGACGCGGTCGACGACCGCGCGGCCGACGCGACGGACCGCCCCGCGGACGGCGGCGCCGGGTCGCCCGCGGCCCCCGCCGGCGGCGACGGCCCCGCGTCCGGCGGCACGCCGCGGCCCTCCAACGAGCGTGGGGAGGGGAGCGTCCGCGTCGTCGGCACGGCGCACGTCTCGGAGGCGTCCGTCCGCGAGGTCGAGGAGACGGTCGCGGAGGAACGCCCGGACGTCGTCGCCGTCGAACTCGACGAGGGGCGCTACCGCCAGATGAAGGGGGAGACGCCCGACGACCTCGACCCGGGCGACCTCCTCCGGGGCAACACGGTCTTCCAGTTCCTCGCCTACTGGATGCTCTCGTACGTCCAGACGCGGCTGGGCGACCGCTTCGACATCGAGCCCGGGGCGGAGCTGCTCGCGGCCGTCGAGACCGCGGAGGACATGGGCATCTCGGTCGCGCTCGTCGACCGCGACATCCAGACGACGATCCAGCGCTTCTGGGCGCGACTCTCCGTCCTGGAGAAGCTCCGGATGGTCGGCGCGCTCGCGTTCGGCGTCACCGACCCCCGCGTCGCGGGGGTCACCTTCGGGCTGGTCGCGGGGCTGCTGCTCGGCCCCGCGATCGGCCTGTTCGGCGGCGCCGTCGGGATCACGCTCGCGGTCCTCGAACGCGTCGCGGTCGGCGCGCTCGCCGGCGTCGTCGCCGGCTACCTCGGCGTGCGCGTCGCCGACGCGACGCTCGGGACGGGCGACGGCGCCGACGGGGACGGCCTGGTCGGCCTGGGCGTCGGCGCGGCCGTCGCCGTCGCGGCCGGCGCCGCGGTCGCGGTCACGGGTGCGGGGGTCGCCCCCGTCGCCGGGTTCCTCTCGGACACTATCGTCCGGGCGGTCGGGAGCCTCGCGCTCGGCCTCCTCGCCGGCCTCGCGGTGGGCGCGCTCGCCGCCCTCGCGATCGACGCGCTCGACCTCGCGCCCGACGACGCCGACGGGGAGTTCGAGGAGTTCGACCCCGAGTCCCTCACCGACACCGACGTCGTGACGGCGATGATGGAGGAGTTCCGCGAGTTCTCCCCCGGCGGCGCCGAGGCGCTCATCGACGAGCGCGACGCGTACATCGCCCACCAGCTCGTCGGCCTCAGGAACGAGGGGTACGACGTGGTCGCCGTCGTCGGCGCCGGCCACCGCGCGGGCATCGAGTCGTATCTGGAGGCGCCCGAGTCGCTCCCGGCGATGGACTCGCTCGTCGGGCGGGCCGACTCCGGCGGGATCCCGTGGGGAAAGATCGCCGCCTTCGGCATCTCCGCGGCGTTCGTCGCGTTCTTCGTCCTGCTGGCGATGGCCGGCGTCAGGAACGAACGGCTGCTGACGCTGTTCGCCGCGTGGTTCCTGATCAACGGCGTGTTCGCCGCGGGGCTGGCGAAGCTCGCGGGCGCGCGGTGGCGCTCCGCGGGCGTCGGCGGCGCCGTCGCGTGGATGACCTCGATCAACCCGCTGCTTGCGCCCGGGTGGTTCACCGGGTACATGGAGCTTCGCCACCTCACCGTGAACGTGGCGGACATCGGGACCCTGAACGAGCTCCTGGCGGACGAATCCCGGCCGATCCGCGCGGTCCTCTCGGACATGCTGGACGTGCCGCTGTTCCGGCTCATCGTCGTCGTCGCGGCGACGAACGTCGGCAGCATCATCGCGTCCGTGCTGTTCGCGGCGTACGTCGTGCCGGCGTTCGCCGGCACGCTCGACGCGAGCATCTCGGAGCTGATGATCCGGGGCGCGCGTGAGTCGGCCCGGATCATCTGGGGGGCCGTCGCGTGAGCCGGGGTCGACGCGGCGGGGGCGGCGGCGCGGGCGCGGGGGCGGGCTTCGCCGCCGGCGGCCTGTCCTTCTCCGGCCGGGAGCTGCGCGACTTCCTGCTCGCGTGGCTCGCGCTGTCGGTCGCGTTCGCCGTGTTCTTCGCCGGGGGCGGCTCGGTCGTGGTCCGCTCGCTCGCCGCGGGGGCGGTGGGTTCGGTCGGCGGCCTGTTCGTCGTCAGCCTGCTCACCGCCGGCGTCGCGTTCCTCCTGCACGAACTCGCGCACAAGGTGGTCGCGGTCCGCTTCGGCCAGCGCGCGGCGTTCCGCGCCGACTACGGCATGCTGTTCCTCGCGGTCGTCGCCGCCACCGCGGGCTTCCTGTTCGCCGCGCCGGGCGCGGTCCACCACCGGGGTCGGATCACGAAGCGGGAGAACGGGCTCATCGCGCTCGCGGGCCCGGTCGTCAACCTCGCGCTGGCGGCGGCGTTCGCGCCGCTGCTCGGGCTCGGGCTCGCGGGCGTCTCCTCGCTCGCGCTGACGCTCGGGACGTACGGCGTCGCGGTGAACCTCCTGCTGGCCGCGTTCAACCTGATCCCGTTCGGGCCGCTCGACGGCGCGACGGTCCGCTCGTGGTCGACGCCCGTCTGGCTCGCGGCGTTCCTCCCGAGCGCGGCGCTGGCGGTCGGGTTCGCCGTCACCCTGCTGTTCTGAGGGACGCGGCGCCCCCTCCCTCGTCGGACTCGCCTCGCTCGCGGCTCCCTCCGTTCATCCGAGGGATCGGTGTCTCCGCCGTTCTTCGCGGAACTCGCTCCGCTCGTTCCGCGTGTGATCGTTCGCCCCCTCCGGTCGCTCACGGGAACGTCGGTCTGCCGCGCGGGTCTGTGGACGGAGCGGCACAGGACCTCGCCGCCGCCTTTCGAGGCCTCGATTCACTCGGCCTCGCTGTCTCCGTGGGCGGCTCGGCCCTCCGGACCTCGCCGCCGTCCGTCCGAGGCCTCGCTGTCTCCGTGGGCGGCTCGGCCCTCCGGACCTCGCCGCCGTGGGCCGCGGCCTCGCTCCGCTCGGCCGCGCTGTCGGTGCGCTTTTGCTCCCGCCCGAACCCCTCACGACCATGACCGACGACGCCGCGGGGGACGACGCGGACACCGGGGAAGAGGAGGGACTCACCTACGCCGACGCGGGCGTCGACATCGACGCCAGCGAGGCGGCGACGGCCGCGCTCGTGTCGGCCGTCGGCGACGCCGGCGCGGAGGGGAGCGACTACGCCGGCCTGCTCGACATCGGCGACCGCTACCTCGCGCTCGCCACCGACGGCGTCGGGACGAAGCTGCTCGTCGCCGAGGCGCTGGGGGACTACTCGACGGTCGGCATCGACTGCATCGCGATGAACGCGAACGACCTCGTCGCCGCCGGCGTCGACCCGGTCGCGTTCGTCGACTACCTCGCGGTCGACGAGCCCGACGAGACGTTCTCCGAGCAGGTGGGCGCGGGCCTGCGCGAGGGAGCCGAGCGCGCCGGCGTCGAACTCGTCGGCGGCGAGACGGCGGTGATGCCCGAGGTGATCCGGGGGCTCGACCTAGCGGGGACCTGCGCCGGCCTCGTCGCCAAGGACGCCGTCTTCGACGGGCACGCGGAGCCCGGCGACGCGCTCGTCGGCTGGGCCTCCTCGGGCGTCCACTCGAACGGGCTCACGCTCGCGCGCGAGGCGGCCACCCGCGACCACGAGTACACGGACCCGTGCCCGTTCGAGGGGTACGACACCGTCGGCGAGGCGCTCCTCGAACCGACGCGCATCTATGCCGACCTCCTCGACCCGATGCGCGAACACGGCGTCCGCGGCGCGGCCCACGTCACCGGCGGCGGGTGGACGAACCTGGAGCGCCTGGGCGAGCACCGCTACGAGGTGACGGACCCCTGGCCCGCACAGCCCGTGTTCGAGTTCGTGCAGGAGCAGGGGAACGTCGCCGACGAGGAGATGCACCGCACCTTCAACATGGGGACGGGCTTCGTCGCCGCGCTCGACCCCGCGGACGCCGAGTCGCTGGCGGCCGAGACCGACGGGCGGGTGATCGGCACGGTCGCGGAGGGCGAGGGCGTCGCGGTCCGCGGGCTGGAGCTGTAAGCCGGGCGACGACACACGGCGGCGCCGCGTCGCCGTGCGTCTCTTGCCCCTCCCGGCCCAACGGCGCACGATGACCGCGGACGCCCCCGAGGAGTTCGACCTGGTCGGCGACCTCGTCGCCCGCGAGCGCCGCTCCGAGCGCCTGGCGCTCCACGCCGCCGAACTCGACCGCACGTACAGCTACTTCGACCTCTGCAACACCGCCTGCAAGGCGGGCAACGTCCTCAGGCACGTGGGCGTCCGCGAGGGCGACCGCCTCGTCGTCGACCCGACCCCGCTCCCGGAGCCGCTGCTCACGTTCTTCGGCGCCGCGCTCCTCGGCGCGGTGACGGAGTTCGACGCCGACATCGACCCCGAGAGCGACGCCCGCGCGGTCGTCGTCCCGGCCGAGCGCGAGTCGGCGTTCGACCTCCCCGGGGGCTCGAAGCTGTGCGTCTTCGGCGGCGCCCCCGACCGCCCCGACACCACCCACTGGGAGCAGGAGGTGTGGAGCGAGAACCCGGCGTTCCCGCCCACCGTCCACGACCCCGGGGACGCCGTGCTTCGCGACGCCGAGACCGGGACGACGTACTCGCACGCCGACCTGCTGGCGGCCGCCGGCGACGCGGTCGGGGCGCTCGCCCTCGACTCCGACTCCCGGGTCGCGGTGCGCGCGCCGCTGTCGGACCCCCGGACGGTCGCAGCCGGGGTGCTCGCGCCGCTCGTCGCGGGCGGGGCGGTCGCGCTCCCGGGAAGGGACGCGTCGCTCGACGCGACCGCGGCGGTCGTCGTGGACGGCGACAGCGGCGGCGACGCGCCGGAGGACCGGACGCTCGGGCTCGAGGCCGTTACGTTCCCGTCGGTCGACCCGCGCTAGCTCGCCTCCCGGATCGCCTCCAGCGCCTCGGGGTTCTCCATCGAGGAGAGGTCGCCGGGGTCCTCGCCCCGGTGAACGGCGGCGATGGCCCGGCGGATGATCTTCCCCGACTGCGTCTTCGGGAACGCCTCGACGAACAGGATCTCGCGGGGCCGGAACGGCTTGCCGTGTTCCTCGCCGACGAGGCCGCGGAGTTCCTCGCGGAGTTCCTCGCTCGGCTCGACGCCCGACTCCAGCACCACGTACGCGACGACGGCGGTGCCGGTCGTCTCGTCGTCGACGCCGACGGCCGCGGCCTGGTTCACGGCGTCGTGGTCGATGAGCACCCCCTCGATCTCGGCGGGCCCGACCTTCCGGCCGGCGACGTTGAGCGCGTCGTCGGCGCGGCCGTGGAGGAACCAGAAGCCGTCCTCGTCCTTCTGGGCCCAGTCCCCGTGGTTCCACATGGGCGGGTCGGTGTACTTCGACCAGTACTCCTCCAGGTAGCGCTCGTCGCCCGACCAGAGGCTCTTGGTCATCGAGGGACAGGAGTCGCGCGCGACGAGGTAGCCCCGCTCGTGGGAGTCGGCGATCGACTCGCCGTCCTCGTCGACGATGTCGACGTCCATGCCGAGCCCCGGTCCGCCGAGCGTACACGGCTTGAGCGGCTGGTCGGGCATCGGCATGAGGAAGCACCCGCAGATCTCGGTTCCGCCCGAGATGTTGACGATCGGGATCTCGCCGCCCCCGACGTGCTCGTAGAACCACAGCCACGACTCGGGGTCCCACGGCTCGCCGGTCGACCCGAGGATCCGGAGGCTGGAGAGGTCGTGCCCCTCGACGTGCTCGTCGCCGTGCTTGCGGAGCGCGCGGATGGCGGTGGGGGAGATTCCGAACTGCGTCACGTCGTGGCGGTCGATCGTCTCCCAGAAGCGGTCCGGGCCGGGGTGGTCGGGCGCCCCCTCGTACATCAGGACCGTGCCCCCGAAGGTGTGGTTGCCGATGAGCGTCCACGGCCCCATCATCCAGCCGATGTCCGAGACCCACCAGAAGACGTCGTCCGGCTTCCGGTCGAACCCGAAGTGGATCTCCTTGGCGCACTGCACCTGCACCCCGGCGTGGGTGTGGACGATCCCCTTCGGCGTCCCCGTCGTCCCCGAGGAGTACAGCAGCATCGACTCCTGATCGGCGGGCAGCGACTTCGTCTCGTACTCGGGGGACGCCTCGGCGACGGACTCGCTCCACCACTCGTCGCGGTCGTCGGTCCACGGGATGTCGACGTCCTCGGACGGGTCGCTGGCGCCCAGTCGATCGTGGACGACTACGTCCTCGACGTGACCAGCCTCCGCGATGGCCTCGTCGGCGGTGTCCTTCAGCAGTACCTCGCTTCCGCGGCGGTAGAAGCCGTCGCCGGTGAACAGCACCGAACACTCCGAGTCGTCGATCCGGGTCGCGGTCGCGTCGACGCCGAACCCGGAGAAGATGGGCACCGCGATGGCGCCGACCTTGAAGCACCCGTAGAGGATGCTCATCACCTCCGGCACCATCGCCATGTAGAGGCCGACCGTGTCGCCCGTCCCGACGCCCCGCGATTCGAGGTAGTTCGCGACGCGGTTCGCCCCTTCGTGGAGGTCGCCGAAGGTGACCTCGCGCACGTCCCCGGGTTCGCCCTCCCAGACGCAGGCCACGTCGTCGCGGGCGTCGCCCGCGGCGTGGCGGTCGAGGACGTTGTGCGCGATGTTGATCTCCCCGCCGGGGTACCAGTCGGTGAACTGCGGGCCGTCGGTGTCGTCGCGCACCTCGTCGTACGCCTCGTAGAACTCGATCCCGAGGTAGTCGACGACCTCGTCCCAGAACCAGTCGACGCCGGAGTCGGGCTCCCCGTCGAGGTCGGTCGTCGTGCGCTCGATGAGTTCCTCGTAGCCGTCGATGCCGTACTCGCGCATGAACGCGCGGACGTTCGTCGCCTCCGCGAACGCCTCGTCCGGCTCGTGGACGACCGTGTCGATGTCGAAGGCGGGCTCCGGGTCGCTGCTCATGGCCGGCCGTTTTTGCGGAGACGGCAAGTAGTTTTACACGGCGGACGCCCCGGGGCCGCGCGAGCCAAGAGCGAAGTACCGTCCGCGCGTGGTCGCCCCCATGACCGACGACACCGCCGCCGAGTTCGACCCCGCGACCGCCCTCGACCTCTCGGGCCGCGTCGCCGTCGTCACCGGCGGCACCCGCGGCATCGGCCGGGCCGTCGCGCTCGGGCTGGCGAACGCCGGCGCCGACGTGGTCCCCACGAGCAGGACCGACGGGGCCGTCGAGGACGCCGTCTCGGCCGTCGAGTCCCGCGGCGTCGACTCTCTCGCGTGCCCGACGGACGTGACCGACGCCGACGAGGTGACCGACCTGATGGCGACCGTCGAGGCGGAGTTGGGGGGGCCGGACGTCGTGGTGAACAACGCCGGCGTCAACCCCGCGGGCGCGCTCGGGACGCCCGAGGCGACGACCGAGGAGGACGCCGGGTTCGTGCTCGACGTGAACCTCCGGGGGGCGCTCCGCTGCGCCCGCGCGGCCGCGGAGGGTCTGCGCGCGAGCGACGGCGGGTGCCTCGTCAACGTCGCCTCCGTCGGCGGGCTGGTCGGCCTCCCCCGCCAGCACCCCTACGTCGCCTCGAAGCACGGCCTCGTGGGGATCACGAGGTCGATGGCGCTCGACTGGGCGCCGGACGTGCGCGTGAACGCGGTCGCGCCGGGGTTCGTCTTCACGGACCTCACCGCCGAGATCGAGGGGAACGAGCGGCTCGAGGAGTCGATCCGCGACCGGACGCCGCTCGGCCGGTTCGCCGACCCGGAGGAGGTCGCCGGCCCCGTCGTGTTCCTCGCCAGCGACGCCGCCTCGTACGTGACGGGGGCGTGTCTGGCCGTCGACGGCGGGTGGACCGCGCGGTGAGGGCGACGGAACGGACGGAATCCCCCGCGTCCCGTCGCCGGCCCGTGCGGCCGCCGTCCCCACAAACGGTAACTCCCGGCCCCCCGTACCGTTCACCATGTACGTCCGCGACGCCAAGAACCGCGACGAGGCGTGGCTGCTCGATCGCATCGAGGAGATGGGGCTCGACGAGCGCTCGTTCCGGTCGCGGGACTACGTCATCGCGGTCGACGAGGGGTCGAACGCCCGCGCCGGCTTCGGCCGCCTCCGGATCCACAAGACCGACGACGGCGAGTTCGTCGAGTTGACAGGGATCGGGGTGCTAGAGACGTGGCGCGGCCAGGGGGTTGGCGCGCACGTGATCGAGCGGCTCGTCGAGAAGGCGGGCGACCAGGGGTTCGACGAGGTGTACTGCTTCACGCCGACGGCCACGTACCTCGCGCAGTTCGGCTTCGAGGCGCTCGAGGAGGGGGGGGTGCCCGACGCCCTCGCCGAGCGGCTGGAGGTGGTGCGCCGGGACAGCGAGGGCGACGTGACGCCGCTTCGGCTCCGCCGCGACCGGTTCGAGATGCCCGACCGGCTCCGCGAGCGGTTCAAGAACGCCACGCCCGAGGGTGGCGACCCCGAGCCCTCCCCGGAGGAGGCCGCCGAGGACTTCGGCATCGACCCCGACGAGGCGACCTACAAGTACGACACCGGGCGGTAGTCGGGACCGTCCGCCCGGGGCCCCTCGCGAGCGTCGCGACCCGGCGTCTCAGGTGCGCCCCTCGAGGAAGTTCGTCGAGAACACGAGGTACGCGAGCATCGAGCAGAACAGGACCGGCGGGAGGATCAGGAAGCCCCACAGCGGTTCCAGCCCCTGAAACAGGATCAACACCACGTTCCCGACGCCGATCGCGAGGAACGGCAACACCGCGAGCGCGGCCCGCTTGCGGTTGCGGCCGGACGACTCCCCCTCCGGCCCGCCGGGGCCGACGTCGCGCGCCTCGGCCGTGTCGCTCGCGCCCGTGGGCATACCCGGAGTCGGGTCCCGGGCCATAAAAAGAGCGCGCTCGCCGGTTCCGGGTTCAGTTCACGGCGTCGTCGTCGAACCGGGAGGCGACGGTCACCAGCCCGAACAGCCCCCCGAGCAGCAGCAGCGAGAGGAGGGCGCCGTAGGCGGCGACGGCCGCCGGCGACCCCGGGACCGTGACGACGCCGAACATCCGCACCGCGTCGACGGCGTTGTTCGCCGCGACGACGTAGCCCGCGGCCGCGGCGAACAGCGTGACGACCGCCGCCGCTCCGAGCAGGTACGGCCGGCCCGACGCCTCGACGGTCCCGTCCTCGCCCTCGACGGCGGTGTCGGCCCCCCCACCGCTGCCGGCGCCTGCTCCCTCGCCGTCGTCGACGGCCGCGCCTCGATCGCTCACTGCCGGCGGTTGGGCCGCGGGGAACAAGGCGCTGTCGGGCCGGCGGCGAGGCCTCGGCCGTCCGCCGTCGGCGCCGCATCCGCGTCGCCGGCCGCGGGTCCCGGAACCGCCGGGGTGGGTTCCGTGGTGCCCACGTTTAAGCACGGAGCGGCGGACCGTCCGGGTATGACCGAGGACACCGCAGACTCCGCCGACCCCGCCGACGACCCGCTCGTCGCCGCCGCCCGCGAGGCGTTCGCTGACGCGTACGTCCCATACTCCGAGTACCCGGTCGGCGCCGCGCTCCGCGCCGCCGACGGGACCGTCTACGTCGGCTGCAACATCGAGAACGCGAACTACTCCAACTCCCTGCACGCCGAGGAGGTCGCGATCGCGGAGGCGGTGAAGGCGGGCCACACCGAGTTCGACCGCCTCGCGGTCGCCTCCGACGCCCGCGACGGCGTCACCCCCTGCGGGATGTGTCGCCAGACGCTCGCGGAGTTCTGCGACGCCGACCTGGAGGTCGTCTGCGACGAGGGCGACTCGCTGGCGACGTACACGCTCGGGGAACTGCTCCCCGACACGATCAGCCTGGAGACGCTGACGGACGCGGCCGAGCGGCGCCGGCAGCGGTGAGACGAGGGCGGTGACGGGAGGCGAACCGGGCCGGCGTCGGCGTCAGACCCCGTCGAGCAGCCGCCGGAGGAAGCGGTCCTGGTTCGGGAGGTCCTCGCGTCCCTCCCGGTCGTCCGACAGCGCCAGCCACCGGAGGACGACCACGAGGTCGTGTTCGGGGTCGACCCAGACGACGTTCTGCCCGTGCCCGAGCATCGCGTACGCCGACTCCGGCGCCGACGGCCACAGCGTCCGGTCGGTGTTGAGCCACAGCAGGAAGCCGTAATTGGGGTTCTCCGGGCACGGCTCGATCGCCCGCTCGACCCAGTCCGCCGAGAGCAGTCGCGTCCCCTCCCACCGACCCTCGGCGAGGAGGAGGTGACCCGCCCGCGCGAGGTCGCGCGCGGACGCCCACAGCCCGCCGCCCCAGTGGCCGCCGCCGGAGACCGACCGCATCGTCCGGCCCTCCACCTCCACGTCGGAGTTGTGGTAGCCGTGCCACTCCCACGTCCGCGTCGCGCCCGCGGGGTCGAGCACCTCGTGGGCGAGGACCCGGGGAAGCGGCTTCGCCCACAGCCGAAGCAGCGACAGCGCGAGGCGGTTGATCCGCACGTCGTTGTACTCCCAGTGGGTGCCCGGCTCCTCCAGGTCCCGCCCTTCGCCCTTCCCGGGTCCGCCGGTCTTGCCCACGCCGCGGTTGCGGTCGACGGAGTCGGGCCGGTCGAACAGCGTCCCCTCCCACTCGCTGGTCTGCTGCAGGAGGTGTCGCCACGTGATCGACTCGTTCTGTTCGGAGTCGAAGCCGCCGTCGTCGGCGTGGCCCTCGCTGTCCGCCACCCGCCCGTCCAGTTCGAACAGGCCGCGGTCCCACGCGACGCCCGCGACGACCGAGAGGAACGACTTCGCCACCGAGAACGAGTGGTCGACCCGGCGGGTGTCGCCCCACTCGGCGACCAGCCGTCCCCCCTTCAGGATCAGGCCGGCGGGGCCGCCGCGGCGGTCGGGCATCGGTCCGAGTGTGTAGCCGAGTTCGCCCTCGCTCTCGTCCCACGGCTCCTGGTTCGAGAAGTCGTACGCGACCTGTTCGGGCGGCGTGCCGGTCGTCAGGTGGAACTCGACGGCGTCCTCGACGGCGGCGGGGTCGAGCCCGACCGCGCTCGGGTCGGCGCGCGCGAACCCTTCGTCGCCGGGGGCTGGGAACTCCATGTCCGGGCGTCCGCGCGGGGGCCGAAAAGCGGCGGGAATCCGGCGAAGCGGACGACCCGGCGGAGCGACGGGATCGAACGCGTCCCGTCCCCCGGCCCGATCGCCGTTCCCGTCCGCGTGCGCTTCGCCGGTCCGCGAAAGCGAGCGAACTACAAGGGCCCTCGCAGAAGTCCGACGACATGAGCGACACCGACCCGAGCGACGACAGCGAGGACCCCAACGACGAGGTCCAGTACCACGTCGAGGTCGCCCCCGGCGACGTGGCCGACACCGTCCTGCTCCCCGGCAACCCCGAGCGCGTCGACAAGGTGACCGCGCTGTGGGACGAGTACGACGAGCGGGCCTTCCACCGGGAGTACCGCACCGCGACCGGCGAGTACGACGGCGAACCGCTCTCGGTCACCTCCACCGGTATCGGCTCCCCCTCGGCGGCCATCGCCGTCGAGGAACTCGCGCGCGTCGGCGCGGACACGTTCATCCGCGTGGGCTCCTGCGGCGCCATCCAGGAGGGGATGGACGTGGGCGACCTCGTCATCACCTCGGGGGCCGTTCGCCAGGAGGGGACCAGCGCGGAGTACGTCCGCGAGGACTACCCCGCCGCCGCCGACCACGAGGTGGTCTCGGCGCTCGTCGCCGCCGCCGAGCGCCTCGGGTACGACTACCACGTCGGGATCACGATGTCGGCGGACTCCTTCTACGCCGGGCAGGGTCGCCCCGGGTTCGAGGGGTTCGAGGCCGCCGGCAGCGACACGCTCGTCGAGGAACTCCGGGAGGCGAACGTGCGGAACATCGAGATGGAGGCGGCCGCCATCCTCACCATCGCGAACGTGTACGGCCTCCGCGCCGGCGCGGTGTGCACGGTGTACGCCAACCGCGTCACCGGGGAGTTCCGAACGGAGGGCGAGTCGCGGGCGGCCGAGTGCGCCAGCCTCGCGGCGGCGCTCCTGGCGCGCATGGACGAGGTGAAGCGTGAGGCGGGCGTCGACCGCTGGCACGCCGGCCTGTCGCTGGAGTAGGCGGGATCCGCGTCCCCGTCCCGTCCGGCGGTCGGTCCCCGGGGATCGCGAGACGGCGAGCCGTCCGCTGCCGGCGGTTTCAACACGTCTTTATCCTCCGACTCGGAACCGAACCGTATGAGTACGCAGGTCGTCGTCGTCGGGGCCGGGTACGCCGGCGCCGGGACGGTGAAGTCGTTCGAGAACGCGATCGAACCCGGCGAGGCGGAGCTGACGTGGGTGTCGGAACACGACTACCACCTCGTCCTCCACGAGGCCCACCGGGTCATCCGCAAGCCGGAGGTCGAGTCCAAGGTGGCGATCCCGGTCGAGGAGATCAAAGCCGACGACACGGACTTCGTGAAGGGCCGCGTCACCGAGGTCGACACCGACGAGCGCGTCGTCCGCACGCGCGACGGCGAGGAGGTCGACTACGACTACCTGCTCGTCGCCGTCGGCTCGGCGACGGCGTTCTTCGGCATCGACGGCCTCCGCGAGCACGCGCTCACGCTCAAGAGCCTCGACGACGCCCGCGAGATCCACCGGGCGGTCAGGGAGGCCGGCGAGGAGGCGACCACGACCGACCCCGCGACGGTGATCGTCGGCGGCGCCGGCCTCTCGGGCATCCAGTCGGCCGGCGAGATCGCGGAGTTCCGCGACGACCACAAGGCCCCGATCGACATCGAGCTCGTCGAGGGACTCGACTCGGTGTTCCCGAACAACGACCCCGAGGTCCAGGGCGCCATCCGAAAGCGCCTCCTCGAGAAGGACGTCGGGATCCACACGGGCGAGTTCATCTCGAAGGTCGACGAGCACGCCGTCTACCTCGGCGGCGCCGAGGAGGCGTACTACGGCGAGGACGGGAACGGCAGCGCCCCCGAGGAGGAGGAGATCGACTTCTCGGACGACCTCGTGATGGACTACGACGTGTTGCTGTGGACCGGCGGCATCACCGGTCACGAGGAGGTCGAGGAGTTCGACGTCGACGCGGACGACCGCACCGGGCGGGTGTACGCCGAGTCGACGTTCGAGACGAGCGACGACCGCGTGTTCGCCATCGGCGACACGGCGCTGGTCGAGCAGGGCGACGACGAGGTCGCCCCGCCGACCGCCCAGGCCGCCTGGCAGGCCGCCGAGGTCGCCGGCGAGAACCTCGCGCGCGCCGTCCGGGGCGCCCCGCTCAAGTCGTGGCAACACGAGGACAAGGGGACGCTCATCTCCGTCGGCGAGGAGGCGATCGCCCACGACGTGCAGGGCGTCCCGATCAACACGTTCGGCGGCCCCGGCGCGAAGGTCCTGAAGAAGGGCGTCGCGAGCCGGTGGATCGCCGACATCACGGGCATCGGGCGCGCGGTCAACGCCTGGAGCGACATGTGAGACGGGCGGACTGACGACGCGCGACACCCGGGGGACGGACCGCGCGCCCCGCTCGGTCCGGGGCGCTACCCCCCGTCAATTTCCGTTCTCTCGGCGCTCCCGTCGCTCGGAGCGCTCGGTCCGTCCGCCCCCCGTTCGGTCCCGCGGTGGCCCCTCCCCGGATCGGACCCCGGACTCACCCCTCGGCTCCCGGTCGTCGCCGCGGCGGTCCTCCCGGGTGTCGAGGTGGCGGCTCCGCGCGTGACCGCGGAACACGTCGAGGGCGAACCGGCCGGCGGAACGGACCCCGTCACGGACTCGCCGCAACACGTCCGCGTCGCCGTCGTCTGTCGGTTCTTCGGTCATGCGAGCGCGCGTCGTCTCCGGTCGGTCGGTCGACGGTCCGGCGCGGTCCCGGCCCGACGAGTCAGTGCTCGGGCGGGTCGGCGGGCGCCTCCATGCTGTCGATCTTGAGGATGAGCACGGAGGCGGTGTCGTCCTTGCCGTCGACGGTCCCCTCGATGACGAGCTTCGACAGCGGCGTCGGGCCGACGGTCACCTTGTCGCCCTCGTGGAAGTCGCGGACGGACGCCTGGACGTGGATCTCCGCGCGGCACAGCTCCGGGTGGTGGACGGACGTGAGGTTGATCTCCTGGACGTTGACGTCCTCCAGCCGCTCGCCGTCGTGGAACAGCGGCGTCGCGGCCGGCTCGTCGAGGCTCTGGAGGTCCAGCGCCTCGAACGCGTTCGCGGTCGGCTTGTACCCGCCCTTCGGTCCGGGTACCCCCTCGACCAGCTGGAGCGCCTTGAGGCTCTGCATCTGGTTGCGGATCGTGCCGGCGTTGCGGCCGACCGCCTCCGCGATGGTCTCGCCCTTCACCGCGTCCTCCTCCTCGCGGTAGAGGTTCACCAGCTCGTTGAGTATCTTCCGCTGACTGTCGGTGAGTTCGATCGAGGACATTTGTTCAGGGTTTTCCGGGAAACTGCATAAAACCACGGACCCGGGGCGCGCACGCGAGCCGTCCCCACACGTCCGATCGGCGGATCGGCCGACAGGTGTCGTCGCCGCCGTCGGCGTCGGTCTCGGGGTCGTCGCCGAGGGGGGCCGCGGACGGCGACGGCGCCGTCGCGGACGCCGACCGACACCGCTTTCGGGGTCGCGGCGGGCAGGTGGGGTATGAACGACTCCCGCGTGCTCGTCACCGGCGGGGCGGGCTTCATCGGCTCGAACCTGGCGAACTCCCTCGCCGCCGACGGCAACGACGTGATCGCCCTCGACAACGAGTTCCTCGGCACCCGCGAGAACCTCGCGGACGACGTCGAGTTCGTCGAGGCGGACGTGCTCGACGACGACCTCCCGACCGACGTGGACGCCGTGTTCCACCTCGCGGCCCTCTCCTCCCGGCAGATGCTGGAGGAGCATCCCCGGCAGGGCGCCCGGGTGAACATCGAGGGGTTCGTCAACGTCGTCGAGCAGGCCCGCGCGGACGGCTGCGAGACGGTCGTGTACGCCTCCACCTCCTCCATCTACGGGAGCCAGACGGAGCCGTGCCCCGAGGACATGGACGTGGAGGCGTCGACGGGCTACGACGCCTCGATGATGGGGCGGGAGCGCTACGCCGAGTACTACGACGACTTCTACGACGACCTGTCGCTGGCGGGGATGCGGTTCTTCTCCGTCTACCAGGGGTACGGCGGCAACGAGGAGCACAAGGGCGAGTACGCCAACACCGTCTCGCAGTTCGCCGCACAGATCGCCCGGGGGGAGTCCCCCGTCCTCTGGGGCGATGGCTCCCAGACGCGCGACTTCACGCACGTCTCCGACGTCGTCCGGGGGCTGGTCCTCGCGGCCGACCACGGGCTCTCGGGCGTGTACAACCTCGGCACCGGCGAGAGCTACAGCTTCAACGAGATGGTCGACATGATCAACGACGTGCTCGGCACCGACGTCGAGCCGGTGTACGAGCCGGTCCCCATCGAGAACTACGTCTACCACACGAAGGCGGACGCCTCGAAGTTCAGGGAGGCGACCGGCTGGGAGCCCGAGGTCGACTTCACGGACGGCGTCCGCGAGGTCTGCGAGCCGTACCTCGACGGTTGACTGCCCCGACTCGGACGGCCGCGGTCGCCTCCGACCCCGCGGACCCCGCCCCGGACGCGGCGCCCGGAACCCCCCGTTTTGAAGCCCCCGGACGCCGGCCATCCGGTATGACCGTCCGGATCATCGGCGTCCCGACCGACTACGGCCAGGACCGACGCGGCGTCGACATGGGCCCCTCCGCCATCCGCTACGCCGGCCTCGCGGACGCGCTCGCGTCCGCGGGCGTGGACGCCGTCGACGCCGGCGACCTCTCGGTCCCGCGCGCCGAGGAGCGCGACCCCGACTCCCGCCAGCCGAGCCGGGGGAACGCGAAGTTCCTGCGCGAGACGGAGGAGGTGACGACCGCCCTCGCGGACGCGGTCGCCGACGCCGTCGCCGACGGCGACACCCCGCTCGTGCTCGGCGGCGACCACTCGGTCGCCATCGGCTCCCTCCGGGGCAGTTCGCGCGACGCCGAGGTCGGCGCCGTCTGGTTCGACGCCCACGGCGACTACAACACCCCGACGACCTCCCCCTCGGGCAACGTCCACGGGATGCCGCTGGCGGCGGCCCTCGGCCACGCGGAGTGGGCGGACGTCGACTGGGCCAACGCCCCCGGGCTCAGCGAGGAGAACGTCGCGTACGTCGGCCTGCGCGCGCTCGACGACACCGAGCGCGCCGCCATCCGCGACTCGGAGATGACCGCCTACACCATGTCCGACATCGACGAGCGCGGCGTCGCCGACGTGGTGGAGGCGGCGCTGTCGGTCGCGGGCGACGGCGTCGACGGCGTCCACGTCAGCCTCGACATGGACTGGCTCGACCCGACCATCGCCCCCGGCGTCGGCACGCCCGTGCGCGGCGGCGTCACCTACCGCGAGGCCCACCACGCGATGGAGCTGGTCGCGGCGGCCGACGCCGTCCGGTCGATGGAGGTGGTCGAGGTGAACCCGGTCCTCGACGAGTCCAACGAGACCGCCGAACTCGCGACCGAACTCGTCGCCAGCGCGTTCGGAAAGCGCATTCTCTAACGGAACCTCCTTCCCGGGAGGGGTTCCTCGTGCTCGTGGTTCGGAAGGCGCGGCGCGCCTTCCGTCATCACGAAAGACGGCGACGCCGTCTTTCGACCGACGTCGCTCGCACTGCGGGAACCCTCCCGGCAAACCAGTTCGTGTCGTCGGATTCCGGAGGAACCCGACTGCTGACGGGGGATCCGTGATTTCCCGTAATGCCAAAGCCGTTCGCTCGGGCCTTCGGCCCTCGCTCACGGACTCGCGCCGGTGAAAGCGGTTGTGTAGCGTTCACTCCGTCGCTATTTCGTCCCCGTTCTCCGCATCCGATACGCTCACAGTCCCCTCGGCCGCAGCCACCCGTATCCGCTGGAGCGACGTCTCGACCGACGCCGACCTCGTCGCTTACAGTCGCGACTACGCCGAGTCGGCGGTCGCGACGTACGACTACCGCCTCCCGTCGCTCGATGTCGTCGCCGAGTGGCGCGTCTCCGGGCGCGCCAAGCGACGGGCCGCGGCGGTGAAGCACCCGCGGGTTCCGGGCGCGAGCGTCGGCGACCCGCTCGACTGGGACGCCGTCCGCCGCGAGCACGGCGACCGACGCCCGGGCCCTGACTCCCGGTTCGACGACCTCCGCGAGTGCCACGTCGTCTGCTCGCGCCGGGCGGCCGACGCCTACGGCGAGGCGGAGTGGCGCCGCGTCCTCCGGCACGAACTCGTCCACGTCGAACAGTTCGCCCGGTTCGGCGCGACCGGCCACGGCGCGTGGTTCCGCGGGCGCGCCGACGCGGTGAACGCCGACCGGCACTGTCCCGCGTTCCACCGGGGACGGTACCTGGTCCGCTGTCGGGGCTGCGGCGACGTGGTCGCGGACCGGTGCCGGCGCTGTCGGACGACGCGGCTCGCGGACCTGCCGACGGAGGACCAGCGGGGGCGACTCGCACCGACGGACTGCTGCGGGGCCTACTACGAACTGGAGGACACCCGGTCGGGGGAATGACCGCGCCGGCCACTCGTCGCCGCGGGCAGGGAGTCGAGGCCGACTACGCGCCGTCCTCGACGCGTTCGGCCGGGAGCACGTCGACGGACGCGACCTCGTCGCCGTCCTCCAGGTCCATCACGGTGACGCCCATCGTGTTGCGGCCGATGGTGGAGATGTCCTCGACGCGGGTGCGCATGATCTGGCCGCCGGCGCTCATCGCGAACAGGTGGTCGCCGTAGGTGACCGCCTCGACGGCACAGACCCGGCCGTTTCGCTCGTTCGTCTTGATGTCGATGAGCCCCTTCCCGTTGCGGCTCTGGACGCGGTACTCGTCGAGGTCGGTGCGCTTGCCGTAGCCGTTGGCCGTGACCGTGAGCACCCAGTTGTGGGCGGCCTCGTCGATGGCGGCGAGGCCGGCGACGCGGTCGTCGCCCTCCAGCCTGATGCCGCGCACGCCCCGGGCGGTGCGGCCCATCGCGCGCACCTCGTCCTCGTCGAAGCGGATCGCCATCCCGTCGCGGGTGCCGATCACGAGGTCGCGCTCGCCGTCGGTGACCTCCACGTCGGCGAGGGCGTCGCCCTCCTCCAGTTTGATCGCCCGGATGCCCGTCGAGAGGATGTTGTCGAACTCGTCGCCGGCGGTGCGCTTCACGTACCCGCCCTCGGTGACCATGGTGAGGTACTCCTCGCCGTCGAGGTCGGCGCAGTTGACGACGGCGGTCAGCTCCTCGTCGTCGTCGAGGTCGAGGACGTTCACCGCCGACTTCCCGCGGGCGGTGCGACCCATCTCCGGCACCTGGTACGTCTTCAGCTGGTACACCTGCCCCTGGTCGGTGAAGCACAACAGGTAGTCGTGCGTGGACGCGAGGAACACCGAGGAGACGCGGTCGCCCTCCTTCAGGTCGGTGCCGATGATCCCCTTGCCGCCGCGGTTCTGCGCGCGGAAGTCGGCGGCGGGCATCCGCTTGATGTAGTCGTCCTCCGAGAGCACGACCACCGACTCCTCCTCCGGGATGAGGTCCTCGTGGGTGACGGTGCCCGTGTCCTCGACGAAGCCGGTGCGGCGCTCGTCGTCGTACTCCTCTTTGATCTCGCGCAGTTCCTCCTTGATGACGTCGAGCAGTTCCGACTCGGAGTCGAGGATCTCGTTCAGGCGCTCGATCCGCGCCTGCACCTCCTCGTACTCCTCCTCGATCTCGGCGGCCTCCATCGAGGTGAGCGAGCCGAGCTGCATCCGGACGATGTGCTCGGCCTGCTCCTCGCTGAAGTCGAAGGCGCCCCGGAGGGCCGCCCTCGCGGCGTCGCGGTCCTCGCTCTCGCGGATCGTCTCGACGACGTCCTCGACGTTCTCCAGCGCCTTCAGGCGCCCCTCGAGGATGTGTGCGCGGTCCTCGGCCTCGCGCAGGTCGTACTCCGAGCGCCGGGTGACGACCTCTTTGCGGTGCTCGATGTAGTGCTCCAGCGTCTCCTTCAGCGTGAGCACCTTCGGCTGGCCGTCGACCAGCGCGAGGTTGATCACGCCGAACGTCGACTCCAGGTGGTGCTCCAGCAGCTGGTTCTTCACCACCTCGACGTTCGCGCCGCGTTTCAGCTCGATGACCACGCGGACGCCGTCGCGGTCGGACTCGTCACGGAGGTCGGCGACGCCCTCGATGACGCCCTCGTTGACGTCCTCGGCGATCCGCTCGACGATGCGCGCCTTGTTCTCCTGGTACGGGAGCTCGGTGACGACGATGCGCTCGCGGTCGTTGCCGTACTCCTCGACCTCCATCTCCGCACGGACGCGGACGCGACCCCGGCCGGTCGTGTACGCCTCGCGGACGGAGTTGCGGCCGACGATGTTCGCGCCCGTCGGAAAGTCCGGCCCCTTCACGTGCTCCATCAGGTCCGCGACCGTCGCGTCGGGGTCGTCGATCAGCTCGATGGTCGCGTCGATCACCTCCCCGAGGTTGTGCGGCGGCACCTTCGTCGACATGCCGACCGCGATGCCGGTCGAGCCGTTGACCAGCAGGTTCGGGTACGCCGCCGGGAGCACGTCCGGCTCGGTCAGGCGGTCGTCGTAGTTGGATGAGAAGTCGACGGTGCCCTTCCCGATGTCGGACAGCAGCTCCTCGGCGATGGACGACATCCGCGCCTCCGTGTACCGCATCGCCGCGGCGGGGTCGCCGTCCATCGACCCGAAGTTCCCCTGGCCGTCCACCAGCGGGTAGCGCATGGAGAACTCCTGGGCCATGTTCACCAGCGTGTCGTAGATGGCGGAGTCGCCGTGCGGGTGGTAGTCCCCCATCGTCTCGCCGACGATGGAGGATGACTTGCGGTGGCTGGTGTTGCTGGTGACGCCCATCTCGTGCATCGCGTAGAGGATGCGCCGGTGGACGGGCTTGAGGCCGTCGCGCACGTCGGGCAGGGCGCGGCCCGCGATGACCGACATCGCGTAGTCGATGTACGACTGCTCCATCTCGTCCTCGATGCGGACGCGGTCGACCTGCGCCGCCCGCACCTCGTCCGGGTCCACGTCGGGGACGTCGGAACTCATCGATACGCCTCCGTCGTCGTGTGTCCGTGTCGCGTCATGCCTGTCGTCCGTGTCGTGGCTGTCGTTCGCGTCGTCGCCGTCGGCTCCGTGTCGGTGTCGGCGTCGGTCGCTCGCATCAGATGTCCACCCACTCGGCCTCGGGCGCGTGCTCCTTGATGAACTGCTTGCGCGGCTCCACCGAGTCGCCCATCAGGACGTTGAACATCCGGTCGGCGGCGGCGGCGTCGTCGATGGTGATCTGCTTGAGCACGCGGTTCTCCGGGTTCATCGTCGTCTCCCACAGCTGTTCGGGGTTCATCTCCCCGAGGCCCTTGAACCGCTGGACCTGGTCGGGGTTCCCGTCGCACTTCTCCTCGACGATGGCCTCCCGCTCGGCCTCCGTCATCGCGTCGTAGGTGTTCCCGCGGTACCGGATGCGGTACAGGGGAGGCTGGGCCGCGTACACGTACCCCGCCTCGATGAGCGGGCGCATGTGGCGGTAGAACAGCGTGAGCAGCAGCGTCCGGATGTGCGCGCCGTCCACGTCCGCGTCGGTCATCATGATGACCTTGTGGTAGCGCGCCTCCTCGATGTCGAACTCGTCGCCGATGCCGGTGCCCACGGCCGTGATCATGTTGCGGATCTCCTCGTTCTCCAGCACGCGGTCGAGCCGGTGCTTCTCGACGTTGAGGATCTTCCCCCCGAGCGGGAGGATCGCCTGGAACTCGGGGTTGCGGCCCTGCTTGGCCGAGCCGCCGGCGGAGTCGCCCTCCACGATGAACAGCTCTGAGTTCTCGGGGTCGCGGGACTGGCAGTCCGCGAGCTTCCCGGGGAGCGCCGTCGACTCCAGCGCGGACTTGCGCCGGGTGAGCTCCTCGGCCTTCTTGGCGGCCTTGCGGGCGCGGGCGGCCTCGGCGGCCTTGTTCACGACCGCCTCGGCGACGTCCGGGTGCTCCTCGAAGTAGGTGCCGAGGTTCTCGTGGACCGCCGACTCGACGATCCCGCGGACCTCGGAGTTCCCCAGCTTCGTCTTCGTCTGCCCCTCGAACTGCGGGTCCGGGTGCTTCACCGAGATGACCGCCGTCAGCCCCTCGCGGACGTCCTCGCCCTTCAGGTTGCCGTCGAGGTCGCCGACGAGGCCGTTCTCGTTGGCGTAGTCGTTGACGACGCGCGTCAGCGCCGTCTTGAAGCCGGTGAGGTGGGTTCCCCCCTCGCGCGTGTTGATGTTGTTGGCGAAGGCGTGGACCGACCCCTGCAGCTCGTCGGTCGCCTGCATCGCCACCTCCACCTGGACGACGCCGTCCTCGGCGGACTCCTCGTCCTCGAAGTAGATCACGTCGCGGTGGAGCGGCGTGCGCGTCTCGTTGAGGTACTCGACGAACTCGCGGATGCCGCCCTCGTAGTGGAACGTCTCCTCGGCGCCGTCGCGCTCGTCCGCGAGCGTGATCTCGACGCCGGAGTTGAGGAACGCCAGCTCGCGCAGCCGGTTCCCGAGCGTGTCGAACGAGAAGTCGGTCGTCTCGAAGATGTCCGCGTCGGGCCAGAACCGGATCGTCGTGCCCGTCCCCTCGTCGTCGTTCAACTCCCTGACGCGTTCGAAGCCGTCCGCCTCGGGTTCGCCGTGGTCGAAGCGGTGGCGCCAGACGTACCCGTCGCGTTTCACCTCGACCTCCAGCCACTGCGAGAGGGCGTTGACGACGGAGACGCCGACGCCGTGGAGTCCGCCCGAGACCTGGTACGACTTGTTGTCGAACTTCCCGCCCGCGTGGAGGACGGTCATGATGACCTCCAGGGCGGGCCGCTCGTACTTCTCGTGGGTGTCCACCGGGATGCCGCGGCCGTCGTCGGAGACGGAGACGGAGCCGTCGTCGTGGATCGTCACCGCGATCTCGTCGCAGTGGCCCGCGAGCGCCTCGTCGATCGCGTTGTCGACGACCTCGTAGACCAGATGGTGGAGGCCGCGGGAGTCCGTAGAACCGATGTACATCGCCGGGCGCTTGCGGACGGCCTGGAGGCCCTCCAGCACCTGGATCTGCCCGGCGCCGTACTCACTATCCCCTGAATCTGACATAGGAACTTGCCCTACCCTAACGGTGCCCTGGTTATAAGTCCTCCCACGCGCGCGCGTGAGCGGGCCGTGATACCGTCCGGTGGTCGCACCTGTTCGTCCCCTTGACCTGACTCTCCGCCCGCCCCAGACGCCTCGGGGCGGACTGAACGGTCGGTCGGGGTTGATCACAGATATCCGACACGCCCGCGAGCGAGGGGTCCCATCCCCCGCGGTCGGCCGTTCACTTTCACCGCGGTGAGGACACGGTTATAACCCCACGTCGGATAGGAATCGCCACGAGAATGACGTCGTTTCAGTCGCAACTCGGCGAGGAGCAGGGGATCGCCGACGAGCTGGCCGAGAGCCAGCGGGAGATCTCCATCGCCGAGTTCTTCGAGAAGAACAAGCACATGCTCGGGTTCGACTCCGGGGCCCGAGGGCTGGTCACCGCCGTCAAGGAGGCCGTCGACAACGCGCTCGACGCCTGCGAGGAGGCGGAGATCCGGCCGGACATCTACGTCGAGATCCGCGAGGTCGGCGACTACTACCGCCTCGTCGTCGAGGACAACGGCCCCGGGATCACGAAGGAACAGCTCCCGAAGGTGTTCGGGAAGCTCCTGTACGGGAGCCGCTTTCACGCCCGCGAGCAGTCGCGCGGCCAGCAGGGGATCGGCATCTCCGCGGCCGTCCTCTACTCGCAGCTCACCTCCGGCAAGCCCGCGAAGATCACCTCCCGCCCGAAGGGGCAGGCCGACGCCCAGTACTTCGAGCTGATCATCGACACGGACACGAACGAGCCGGAGATCAGGGCCGAGCGGACCACCTCCTGGGACCGCTCGCACGGCACGCGCATCGAGGTGGAGATGGAGGCGAACATGCGCGCGCGCCAGCAGCTCCACGACTACATCAAACACACCGCGGTCGTCAACCCCCACGCGCGCCTCGAGCTCCGGGAGCCGGGGCTGGCGGAGCCGCTGAAGTTCGAGCGCGGCACCGACCAGCTGCCGGCGGAGACGACGGAGATCCGGCCCCACCCCCACGGGGTCGAGCTCGGCACGCTGATCAAGATGCTGGAGGCGACCGAGAGCTACTCCGTCTCGGGGTTCCTCCAGGAGGAGTTCACCCGCGTCGGCAAGAAGACCGCCGACAAGGTGCTCGACAACTTCCGCGACCGCCACTTCGGCCGGGAACTCGGCTGGAGCGCCGACGCCGACGCCGTCGAGGACGCCGTCGCCGAGGCGGTCTCGAACAAGGGCGCCGACGCGACCGGCTTCTTCGCGGGCGAGGTCGCGAGCACGCTCGCCTCGCGCGAGCGCACGAGCCACCACGAGCTCGTCGGGATCGTCGGGGAGGTGGCCGACGCCGCCGAGGAAGAGTACGGCACCCGCTTCGGCGCGACCGTCCGCGAGAACGCCGTCGAGGCGGCGTGGGCGACGATGACCGCCTACGACGAGGACGCCGGCGAGGACGAGCTCACCGACGACCTGTACGGCCTCGTCGACGAGGCGACCTCCACCCGAAAGGACGACGCCGTCGTCGCCGGGATGGCCGAGCGGCTCGCCCGCCGCTTCGCCGCCGGCGACGGACGGTTCCGGATCGACCGCGACGACCTCGCCCGCCTCGTCGACGACGCGGCCGACGACACCGAGGAGTTCGACGACGCCACCTTCGGGGAGACCGCCCGCGGGAACGTCGTGGAGGCGCTGTGGTCGCGGATGGTCACCGTCCCGGACGACCCGCCGAAGGTCCGCGAGGCGGCCGGCGACCGCGACACCGCCTCCGAGCTGCTGGAGGCGATGCGCGAGACGGACATCCTCGCGCCGCCGACGGACTGCCTGGCGCCGATCACCGCGGAGCTGGTCGAGGCGGGCCTGCGCAAGGAGTTCGACGCGGACTTCTACGCCGCGGCGACGCGCGACGCCGAGGTCCACGGCGGCGACCCGTTCATCGTCGAGGCCGGCATCGCCTACGGGGGCGAGCTGGAGGACGGCGGGCAGGCCGACCTGCTCCGGTTCGCCAACCGCGTCCCGCTGGTGTACCAGCGCGGCGCCTGCGCGACCACCGACGTGGTCAAGCGCATCGGCTGGCGCAACTACGGGCTCGACCAGCCCGGCGGGTCGGGGATGCCCAACGGCCCCGCGGTGATCATGATCCACGTCGCCTCGACGAACGTGCCGTTCACCAGCGAATCGAAGGACGCCATCGCGAACGTCCCGGAGATCGAGGACGAGATCGAGCTGGCCGTGCGCGAGGCCGCCCGCGAGCTGAAGAGCTACCTGAACAAGCGCCGGTCGATGCAGAAGCGCCGCGAGAAGCAGGACGTGCTCGGCCGGATCCTCCCGGAGATGGCCGACAAGGTCGCGGAGGTGACCGGCCGCGAGCGGCCGAACATCGACGGGGCGATGGCGCGCATCATGAACAACGTCGGCGTCGAGCGCGAACGCGACGGCGACACCGTCCGACTGATCGTCGAGAACCACTCCGACCGCAACGAGGAGCCGGACGTGACAGACATCGTGAGCGTCGAGCCGACGGACGTGCCCGAGGAGGCCACCGTCGTCGACCTCGACGGGGAGTGGTTCGTGAAGTGGAGCCCGACGGTGCCCGGCGGCGAGGAGGCCGTCCTGGAGTACACAGTCGCCGGCGACGCCGACTTCGACGTGAACGTCGACGGCATCGAGACCGAGAAGCTGACCGTGAACGCCTGAGACCGAAATGAGCGCAGACACACCCGAATCCGACACGAAGCTGAACGAGGAGCAGGCCCGCGAGCAGCTGATCGACCTCGCGGCGGACATCTACGACCAGTTCGAGCGCGGCGACATCCCGCAGATGTCGCTGCCGACGCGAACCAAGAGCAACATCGTCTTCGACGAGGACAGCGGCGTCTGGGTGTACGGCGACCGCACCTCGACGCGCTCGGCCAACTCCGTGCGCGGGGCGCGCAAGCTCCTGAAGGCCGCCTACACCGTCGAGTTCCTCGCCCAGCAGCTCGACGAGGACCGCTCGTCCACCCTGCGTGAGCTGTACTACCTCTCGGAGTCGTGGGACTCCGAGGACGCCGGCTTCTCCGACCAGGACGAGTCGAACCAGCTCATCGAGGACCTGGAGATCGTCTCGGGCGTCACCCGCGAGGACTTCCACATGCGCCCGGAGGAGTCGGGGGCGACGCTGATGGGCCCGCTGGAGCTGCGCGAGCAGACCCGCCGCGGCGAGCGCGACATCCACTGCCAGGAGGACGTCGGCGAGGGGGGCTACCAGATCCCGAACAACCCCGACACGATCGAGTTCCTCGACCACGACATCGACTTCGTGCTGTGCGTGGAGACCGGCGGCATGCGCGACCGCCTCGTCGAGAACGGCTTCGACACCGAGTACAACTGCCTCGTCGTCCACCTCAAGGGCCAGCCCGCGCGCGCCACCCGACGGATCACCAAGCGCCTCCACGACGAACTCGACCTCCCGGTCGTGGTCTTCACCGACGGCGACCCGTGGTCGTACCGCATCTTCGGGTCGGTCGCGTACGGGTCGATCAAGTCCGCGCACCTCTCGGAGTACCTCGCGACCCCGGAGGCCGAGTACGTCGGCATCCGCCCGCAGGACATCGTCGACTACGACCTGCCGACGGACCCGCTGGCGGACTCGGACGTGAACGCCCTCGAGTCGGAACTGGAGGACCCGCGGTTCCAGACCGACTTTTGGGAGGAGCAGATCGAGCTCCAGCTCGACATCGGGAAGAAGGCCGAACAGCAGGCGCTGGCCTCGCAGGGTCTCGACTTCGTGACCGACGAGTACCTCCCGACGAGGCTCGGCGAGATGGGCGTGCTCTAACGGCCCGGCCGATCGGACTCGCGTGCGGCCGCGCGGTCCCGACCGCGCTCCGCGGGGGTCTCCCCCTCGCCGTCCTGTCCCCCGCCGGACCCGCCGTTCGTCTCCGCGGAGCGCTCCCCGCGGAGCCGCGCCAGTTCCGCCTCGACTGCGTCGACCGCGTCCGCCCCGGCGTCGCCGGCGCCCGGGCGCCCGGTCTCGTCGGCGCACGACGCGCAGTAGACGTTCTCGCCCGACGCCGACGTGGACACCGGCAGCCCGAACAGGTACAGCCGATCCGCGTACCGGCGGTGCTCGCCCCGGACGACCCGGCGTCCGCAGGCGGCGCACGGCTCCGGCGGGGTGCGCACGCGCTCGCGCTCGACGGTCCGCTCGCGCCCGACCGTCGTCACCGGCTTCACGCCGTCACGTGCGAACCGCGGGACCAGCGCCGCCCCCAGCGCGAGCAGGACGAACGCGAGCGCGCCGACGGCGACCGCGGCCGTCGAGAGGTTCGCGAGCACGGCGAGGCCGACCCAGGCCGCCGCGAGGAGGACGAACAGGCCGCCGGCGACGGCGCCGGCGGCGGTCGGCAGGTCGATGCCGGCGCCGCGCTCGGGGAACCGGCGCTCGACGCCGTCCGCGTGGACGACCCGTCGGGGCGCCCCCGAGGTGTAGCGGTACAGCGCGTACAGGACGTTTCCGGCGCCGCCGGTCAGCGGGAGCAGCAGCAGGTGGACGAGCGGGCGGCCGAGGCTCCGCCTGCGTAGGACGACCCGGTCGCCGTCGTCCTCGACCGGCGTCCACCCCTCGTCGCGGAGGTCCTCGACGCGCCGGCGGAGCCACGCGCGGTCCTCGGGGGCCGCCGTGGCACCGCGGGCCGCCTTCCGGTCGTCTGCCGAGGCCCGCCCGACGCGAGCGCCGCAGGCGGAGCAGAACCGGTCGACGGCCGACAGCTCGGCCCCGCAGTCGGGACAGCGTCCCGGCGGACGGGAGCGGGAGGGCATGTCACTCGAACGTCAGGCGTCCGGCGGGGAAGTAGCTTGCGCGGCCGGTAGCAAACTGGACGCCACACGAACAGCGGGGTGCGGGACACGCCGCGGGTCCGGGGACGGGGCACGAACCGGCGGGCGGCCGGGCGCGTCGTCGCTACCCGGCCGACTCGTCGAGCGCGACCGGGATCCCCCGCTTCGCCACGTCGCTCGCGAACGCCGCGGAGTCGGCCTCCAGGAACTCCAGGGTGTTGTAGTGGATCGGGACGACGAGGTCGGGGTCCATCCGTTCGGCCAGGTCGGCCGCCTCGGGGCCGCTCATGCAGACGGACCCCGAGATGTTGGCGAGGAACAGCGATGCGTCGAGCTCGGCGAACGCGTCGAGCGCGTCCGAGTCGCCGGGCCAGAACACCGAGGTCCCCCCGCTCCCGACGGTGAAGCGGTAGCCGACGCCCAGTCCCTTCGGGTGCGTGACGGAGCCGTCGGCGTCGGCGTGCGGGCCGTCGGGCTCGTTGTACGCCGGCACCGACCACACGTCGCCGACGCCGTCGACGGCGACGTGGTCCTCCTCGCCGATCCGGACGACCTCGAACGGGAGGTCCTCCACGGGTTTCACGTCGCGGTCGACGTTCCCGGCGTCGACGCCCTCGTAGACGACGACGGTGGCGTCGTCGGCCGCGACGCGTTCGATCCCCGCGGAGTCGTAGTGGTGGTCGTGGGTGACGAGAACCAGGTCCGCGTCCATCGGCCGGTGGTCCGTGGCCCGCGGGTGGGCGGCCTCGCGAGGGTTGCCGCCGCCCGGAGGCGTCCACTCGCCCGTGAGCACGCCGTAGCGGCCGGGGTCGGTGTACGCGACCGTCCCGTCCTCGGCCTCGATCCGCGCGGTGGCGTAGCCGTACCACGTGACCCGCAGGTCGTCGTGTCTGACCGTCATACGATCGACTGCGGGTCTCGGCCGCCTATAGGTACCGTTCCGCGAGCGGGCCGGCCGAGAAGCCGAGCGCGAACAGCGCGAGCACGGTCGCGAGGGCGGCGACCCGCAGCGTAACCGACAGCGAGGCGTCGCCGGCGGCGACGACCGCGGTCGCGACGAGGGCGGCGAGGGCGGCGGCCGAGAGGAGGACCTGCAGGGGGTACTCCGCGACGGTCCGGCGTGCGTCCATACCGGCCCGAGGGGCGCCCCCGGGTAGTGTCTTGTCACTCGTCGGCGGCGCCGGCGGAGCCGTCCGCCGCGCCCGTCCCGTCGGCCGGGTCCGGGCCGCCCCTCCCGGTCGCTCCGTCCGCGAGGCGCTCCACCCGCGACAGCTCGTCGGCGTCGGCGGGCGCCTTGTCCTCGCGGACCGCGAGGAAGCGCGGGAACCGCAGGGCGTACCCCGACCCGTACGTGGGCGAGGTCTGTATCTCCTCGTAGCCCACCTCGAACACCACCTCCGGGGCGAACGTCACCTCCTGCCCGGACTCCGCCCGGACGTGCGGCTCCAGCAGGTCCGTCAGGTCCGCGAGCTCCTCGTCGGTGATGCCGGTGGCGACCTTCCCGATGGTCGCGTACCTGCCGTCGGCGCCGTCGCGGTCGTCCCGGACGGACAGCTCGAAGGTGCCGAACAACTCCGCCCGGCGCCCCTCGCCCCACTCGGCGCCCGTCACGACCAGGTCGAGCGTCTCCACATCCGGCTTGCGCTTGAGCCACTGCTTCCCGCGCTTGCCTGGGTCGTACGTCGAGTCGGGTCGCTTCAACATCACGCCCTCGTGCCCGTCCGCCAGCGCCTCGGCCTCGAAGGACTCGATCGCCTCGGCGTCGTCGGAGACGAGAAGCTCGGAGACGCCCTCCTCCAGCACCCCGCGCAGGCGGTCGTGGCGCTCCACGAGCGGCGCGTCGAGCAGGTCGTCGCCGCCGGCGTGGAGGCAGTCGAACGCCCGGAGCTCGACCCCGACCTCCTCGCGCACCCGGTCGACGTCGTGCTTGCGACGGAAGCGCCGGAGGATCTCCTGGAAGGGGAGCGGCTCGCCCTCGTCGTCGACGGCGACCGCCTCGCCGTCGAGGATCGCCGGCGGCGTCGCGTGCGCCCGGACGTGCTCGACCAGTTCCGGGAGGGCGTCGGTCACGTCCTCCATGTTGCGCGAGTAGACGGAGACCGGGCCGTCCCCGGGAGCGTCCCCGCGGGCGACCGTTCCGTCGTCCCGGTTCCCCGCCCCCGCCCCGTCGCCGTCGGCGGCCCCGTAGTGGATCTGTACCCGCGCGCCGTCGTACTTCGTCTCGACGGCCGCCTCGCCCCACGACTCCAGCGCCTCCGAGACGGTGCCCGCCTGCGCGAGCATCGAGCGCACCGGCCGCCCGACCGCAAGCGAGACGTCCCGGAGGCCGGCCTCGCCCTCGTCGCGGGCGAGTTCGGCCACCCGGCCGTAGTCGTTCGTCACCTGGAGGGCGCGCTCCACCAGTTCGACCAGGTCATCGGTGCGGTCGTCCTCCGGCCGCTCCTCGGCGGGCGTCGTCACGGCCGCGCCGAGGAACGCCTCCGCGGTCGCGTCGCGGACGGCGCCGCCGCCGACGCCGACGCGCATCTCCCCGAGGACGAGGCGCGCGAGGTACTTCGCCTCCGTCGGCGAGGCGCGGGTGAACAGCCCGAACAGCGCGTCCTCGCGGAACGACTCGCTCCCGTCGCCGGTCGCCTCCGCGACGGCGACCAGTTCCTCGTACACCTCGCGGACGGTCAGGGCGTCGCCGCCGCCGTCCCCCTCCCCGCCGCCGGCACCGGCGCCGAAGGCGTCCAGTCCCGTCTGGCCGCCCAGGTCGAGGTCCTCGGCGACTGCGCCGATCTCGCCCGTCTCCGCGAGCCGCTCCTCGACGTCGGCGGCCGTGACGTTCGCGCCCGCGGCCCGCGCGAGCGCCGCGTGACACAGCGACGGGCCGACCGACAGGGTCCGGCCGTCCCACCCCGGGAACACCGCCCCGCGGAGGAACCGGGCGACGATAGCGAGGTCGTCGCCGGCGGCCGCGAGCGCGTCGGCGACGAGCGCGACGGTCGCGAGGTCGCCCTCCTCGGCGGCCATCGCCTCCGCGCGCTCGGCGAAGGTCGCGAACTCCATGCCCGACCGGAGTCGAGCGGGGCGAATAACTCCGACGACTCGCCGCCGCCCCCCGGGTCCCCCGGCCCTCGCTCAGCCGGCCTCGCCCAGGTCCGCCTCCAGGTCGGCGTCCGCCGGCTCGCCGTCGCCCGTGCGGATCTCGAGCTGCTCGTCGAGCCACCGCTCCTGGCGCTCGCGTCCCCCGATGCCGGCGAGGGGCTCGACCGTCTCGGCGCCCGCGGCGGCCACCCGGCTCAGGAGGCCGCCGCGCTCCTTCAGCGCGTTCCGCATCGGCCGGTCGGCGAACACGACGACGCGGTCGTACTCGTGCTTCCGGACGCGGGAGACGACCTCCGCGACCACGTCCATCGACCAGCGGGCCCGCGCGGCCGGCTCCAGCTCCGTGAACTCCCGGTCGACCCCCTCGACCTCCTCGTCCGGGTCGATCACCCGGTGGCGCTCCGAGAGGACGACCCACTCGTCACAGACCAGCTCGGCCAGCTCCGCCTTCTTCGTGAAGAAGGCGGTCGCGTACCGGTCGGCGGCCCGTCCGCGTCCCCGGAACGGGCAGGCGCCGGCCTGGACGAGCCCGAACGTGTCCATGCGCACCGATCCGGACTAGTATTTATAAATCTTGGTTCTCGGATCGGATATCTGGATCTCGATCGGCGGCGGACGCGACGGCTTCAAGTCCGATGCGCGAGCAGGCGGCCACATGACCGACGGCGACGACGACCTCGCGGCGCGCGTGCGGGACGTGCTGGCGGTCGACGCCGAGGAGTTCCGTCACCGGGCGGCCGCCGACGCCGAGACGGTGAAGGCGGAGCTCGGGGAGGGGACCTTCGACAACCACCAGTCCATCGTCGGCCTCGAGTACGAGTTCTACGCCGTCTCGGAAGGCCGCTGGCGCGAGGGCGACCCCGGCGCCGGGCCGCCCGCGGACAACGAGGCGTACCACCTCAGCCGGGTGCCGCGGCGGCTCCTGGAGCTCATCGGCTTCGAGAAGGAGCTGGGGCTGCACAACGCCGAGATGACGACCAGCCCCCAGCCGCTCAACGAGGACGGCCTGCGCGCGCAGGCCTCGGAGGTGCGCGCCCGGCTCCAGGCCGCGCTCGACACCACGAGCGCGGAGGGGATGCGCCTCGTCTCGGACGGCCTGTGGACCATCCCGCCGGTCGGGGAGACCGCGCGCGAGTACCTCGCCGACTCCATCGAGGACGACGGCGTCCGCGTCGCGACGAACATGAGCGACGCCGTCCGCTACCACGCGATGGCCAACAGCGCCGACGCGGACGCCTTCTCCGTCGAGGCGCCACACGTCGACCTGACCGCCGACACGGTGATGCCCGAGAGCCTCATCACCTCCATCCAGCCGCACTACCAGGTCGCCCGCGCCGAGGACATCCCCGTCTACCACGACGTGGCGCTGCGCGTCGCCGGGCCGCTGCTCGCGCTCGGCGTCAACGCCCCGTTCTTCCCGCCGGACCTGTACGAGGCGGACGCGACGCCCGAGGATATCCTGCGTGACGGCTGGCACGAGAACCGGGTCGCCGTCTTCGAATCCGTGCTCAACGAGGAGGGCGCCGAGAAGGTGACGTTCCCCGGGGACCTCGACAGCGTGGAGGAGGCGGTCGACCGGGTCGCCGCCGACCCGGCGATGGTGCCGATGCCGGTCGAGGCCGGCGACCGCTTCGACGACGCGTTCGCGACGCTCCGCCGGAAGCACGGCACCTACTGGCGGTGGGTCCGCCCGGTGTTCGACGGGGCGACCCGCTCGGCGGCGAACGCCCGCATCGAGTTCCGTCCCATCCCCGCCCAGCCGACGGTCCCCGACTCGATCGCGTTCCTCGCGGCGTTCGCGGGCCTGATGGAGAGCCTCCCCCGCCGCCGGCACCCGGTCGCCGAACTCGACTGGGAGACGGCCGAGGCGAACTTCTACGCGGCCGTCCGCGACGGCGTCGACGCGGACCTCTCGTGGGTGACGACCGACGGCGTCGAGACCGAGGACCGGGGCGAGATATTCGACGACCTGCTCTCGCACGCCGAGGCGGGCCTCGAGGACGCCGGCCTCCCGGAGGCCGAGGCGGAGTCGTACCTCGCCCCCCTCCGCTGGCGGGCCGACCGCGGCGTCACCCCCGCGGCGTGGAAGCGCCGGCAGGTGCGGCGCCGGCTGGACGACGGGGCCGACTTCGCCGACGCCGTCCACGCGATGCAGCGCGCGTACGTCGACAACCAGACCGAGACGCTGTTCGACGGGACGCTGGCGGACTGGGTCGGGAACTGATACCCGAGGCGGGACGTCGCCGACGGGACAGACGACGCCGCCGCCGGCGGCTCCGACCGACCGTCCGCCTCAAAACGACAGGTGGGAGGTCGAACTCGGCCCGCCGCCGTCGTCGATGCCGCCCTCGTGACGGAAGGTGTAGTCGTCGTCCGCGAGGAACACCTCGCCGTCCTCGACGGCGACCTCGACGGCCGGGAGCGTCGTCCCCGCCGCCTCGCCGTTGTCGCACTCGCCCGAGCAGGCGTCGAACATGGAGCCGTGCTTCGGGCAGATGATCTCCCCGTCGCGCATCGCCGCCCCGCGACCCCGGTCGAGGCGCTGGAACTCGTGGGGACAGGTGTTGATCCACGCGCGCACTCCCGGCTCCTCGTCGCACCTGACGAGGATCACCTCCCGGTCGGTGGCGTGGCGGTCGGCCGCGGTGAACAGGTACGACCCCCGTTCCGGGACGTCGTCGAGGGACGCGACTCGCGTGCCGGTGGCCATCGTCGCCGGCTACTCCCTCCCGCAAGAAAACGATGACGACGCCGGGGCCGGAGCGCGAGTGACCCTCGGAGAGGGGACCCGCGACGACGACGGCGTCGCGGCGACGGTCCCCTCAGCGCCGCGGTTCGTACTCCGGGGCGTCGCCGACGCCGTATCCGAGGGCGGTACACGCCGCGTACGCGAGCACCGCCCAGGCGACGGCGACGGCCACGCCGGCGACGACGACGGGCGGACGGTCGAGCGCCGCCCCCGCCGCGACCCCGACGGCGATACTCGTCAGTGCCGGCGCGACGGTTATCCAGAACCTGGTCTCGAACTCGAACATCGCCGCCGGGCCGGGAGTCGGGCCCCCGTTACGCGGTCAGCTCGTCGATGTCCTTGTGCTTGGTGACCTCGACGCCGTCCGCGGTCACGACGCACATGTTGATGCCGTTGCCGGAGGCGGTGTCGCGCTCGACGGCCGACTTGATCGCGCGGGCGGCGACGCGCTCGGCCTCCTCGATCGACAGCTCCTCGTCGTACTCCTGCTCGAGCACGCCCAGGGCGAACTGGGAGCCGGACCCGGTGACGGTGTACTCCTCCTCGGTCATGCCGCCGGCCGCGTCGATGGAGTAGACGTGGGCGCCCTCGTCGTCGACGCCGCCCAGGATGGGCTGGACGATGAAGAACGCGCCCGAGCGCAGGAGGTTGCCGGTGAGCGTCGACAGCGCCTGCATGCTCATGTCCTTGCCGCGGCGGGCCTCGTAGAGGTTCGTCTCCGCCTTCAGCGTCTGGATGAGGTTCTGGGCCGCGGAGACGGACCCCGCGATGGTGAGCGCGCCCGTCGGGTGGATCTGCTCGACCTTCTGGACGTCCTTCGAGGAGACCATCCGGCCCAGCGAGGCGCGCATGTCGGTCGCCAGCACGACGCCCTCCTCCGTTCGGAGGCCGACGGTCGTCGTGCCGGTCTTCATCTCGCCCTCGCCGGTCGCCTGGGCGCGGCGCTCGTCTGCGTTGGGGAACTCCCCGAGTTCCGGCCCGAACACGGTTTCGTCGGCCCCGGTGGCGTCGAAGTCCGCGAGGTCACTAGATGGTCGCATTGACTCGCGGTAGGGCTCGGCCGCTGATAAATGCACCCTTTCAGGAACTCGGCCGACGGCCGCGCTATCGCTCGGTCTGGTCGCCCTCGTCGGCGGTGGGGGTCGCGCCGTCGGCGGCGGCGTCGTATGCCTCGTGGATCCGGGCGACGACCCGGCCGATCGGGAGGGTCACCCCGGCCCGACGGCCGAGGAGTGCGACGGGGAACGCGAGGATCCCCGCGAGGACGGTGAGGTGGTGGAGCGCGTTGAGTCCGGCGTGGCGGACGGCGCGTGCGGCGTGCGTCATGACCGTTGACGGGGAAGGGCCGTCTCCCGGTAATAAGCGTTTCGGGCCGTGGATCCCGGTGTATCCCTCCGCAGTCGTGCGGTTTCCTCGATATCCGTCGAACGCGACGCGGGCGCCGAGTCCGGCCCGCGAGAACCGGCGCTTTCGGAGGACCGACGCGGGGGATTCTCATAACTTACGGGAAACTCCCGAGTGTCGTGCGGGTTCCCATCCCCGCCGCTCGGCGGCGTCGGGACGGGGCGTCCGCGGTCAGTTGGGCGTGCGCTCGGTCGGGGACCCGCGCTCCCCGTCCGGGGTCCGGATTCCCTGTGCGCGGAGGTGCGATTCCAGTTCGGCCGGCGGGATGCCGCTCTGTGCGGCCGCCCGGTCGACGGTGAGCGACGTGCCGCGATACAGCGTCAGGGCCGTGGTCAGCGATCTCAGGGACATCGGTTGCGTACACGCTCACGATACGGTTCGTGGTATTAACTCTTTCTAGAGAATATCTGTGCCAATAGAATAGTGATCGCGCTGAAAAGACGACGTTATGGGTATAAAATACGAAATACACGAACGATTGTTCGGACACGGGTGTCGGGGAGGTCCCTCGCGGAGGCGCTCGCCCCGGTCGATCTGACGACGGCGCGATCCCCGCGGGCGGCCGCCCCCGGAATCAACGGGTTATTGTCCACAGGTCGGCGATGGTGGTGTATGAGCAACTATCTCGTCGCGCTCGAGGCGGCCTGGTTGGTCCGAGACGTCGAGTCGGTCGACGACGCCATCGGCGTCGCCGTGAGCGAGGCGGGTCGCCGCCTCAACGAGGCGGACAAGGAGTTCGTCGACGTGGAGGTCGGGGCGACGCCGTGTCCGGCCTGCGGGGAGCCGTTCGACTCGGCGTTCATCGCCGCCTCGACGGCGCTGGTCGGCCTGATGCTGGAGATCGACGTCTTCAACGCCGACAGCGAGGAGCACGCCACCCGGATCGCCAAGAGCGAGGTCGGCGGCGCGCTCCGCGACGTCCCGCTCGACGTCATCGACGTGATCGAGACCGAGGCCGACGAGGAGGAGGAGGACCGATAGGGCGTCCGGGGGCCGGAGCGACCGAACGCTTTTTAATTACCTCGGGTAATTCCACGGTATGGAACTCCCGACGCCGCAGGACCTGCGCGAGCGGCGGACCGCGCTGGACCTCACCCAGAGCGCGCTCGCCGAGCGCGCGGACGTCTCGCAGCCGCTGATCGCCCGGATCGAGGGCGGCGACGTGGACCCCCGGCTGTCGACGCTCCGGCGCATCGTCGAGGCGCTCGACGAGGTCGAGGGCGACGTGGTTCGCGCCCGCGACATCATGCACGAGGACGTGATCAGCGTCGCCCCGGACGACTCGGTGCGCGAGGCCGTCGAGCTGATGGAGAGCGAGGCGTACTCGCAGCTCCCGGTGATCCAGAACGGGACGCCCGTCGGCTCCATCTCGTTCTCGGACGTGAACCAGGCGGGCGACGACGTCGCGGAACTGCCGGTGAGCGAGGTCATGTCCGAGTCGTTCCCGCCGGTGAGCCCCGACGCGACCGTCGACGAGATCCGGAACCTGCTGGAGCACTACAAGGCGGTCGTCGTCACCGAGAGCGGCGAGGCGGTCGGGATCATCACCGAGGCCGACCTGGCGGCGCAGCTGTCCTGAGGGCCGAGTCGGGACCGCGGCTGCCGAGGGTCCGTCGGCCGCCAGCCTACAGCGACTTCCTGATCTTCTCGAAGAACCCCTCGTTCACGTCCACCTCCTCGCCGCCGGCCTCGGCGAACGCCTTCAGGGCCTCTCGCTGTTCCTCGTTGAGGTCGTCCGGGGTGACGACCTGCACCTGTACGTAGAGGTCGCCCTTCCCCCGGCGGCGCAGTCGGGGCATCCCCTTCCCCTTCAGCCGGAACGTCTCGCCGCTCTGGGTGCCGGCGGGCACCTCGAACTCGACGGCGCCGTCGAGCGTCTCCAGCTGGATCGTGTCGCCGAAGACCGCCTGCGGGAACGACACCGGCTCGGTCAGGTAGAGGTCGGCGCCGTCGCGCTCGAAGCGCTCGTCGCCCTCGACGCGCACCTCGATGAGCAGGTCGCCGTCGCGGGCGCCGGGCTCGCCGGGGGCGCCCTCGCCGTCCATCCGGAGGGTCTGGCCGTCCTCGATGCCGGCGGGCACGTCGACGGTGAGGGTGGCCTCCTCGCGCGTGACGCCCGAGCCGTCACAGACCGCGCAGTCCTCGGAGTACAGTTCGCCCTCACCCTCACAGCGCGGACACGTCCCGGTCTGCTGGACGCGCCCGAGCGGCGTCTGCTGGACCTGTCGGACCTGCCCCCGTCCGTTGCACTGGGGGCACGTCCGGACGTCGGCGTCGGCGGGGTGGCCGTCGCCGCCGCACTCGTCACACCGGGTCGGCCGCGCGACCGAGAACTGCTTCGTGACGCCGTCGTGGGCCTCCTGGAGGTCGATCTCGAGGTTCGTGCGGAGGTCCTTGCCCGGCCGGGGGCCGCCCCGGCCGCGGCCGCCGCCGCCGAAGAACTCCTCGAAGATGTCGCCGAGGCCGCCCATGCCGCCCCCGCCCATCCCGCCGCCCATGCCGCCGAACGGGTCGCCCCCCATCCCGCCGGCGCCGTCTTCGAAGCCGCCGCGCTTCTCGGCCTGCTCGAACTGCTCGTGGCCCATCCGGTCGTACGCCTCGCGCTTCTCCTCGTCGGTGAGGACCTCCTTGGCCTTCTTCACCTGCTTGAACTTCTCCTCGGCGTCGGGGTCGTCGCTGACGTCGGGGTGGTACTCGGTGGCCTTCTGGCGGTACGCCTGCTTGATCTCCTCCTCGGAGGCGTCCCGCGAGACCCCCAGGACGTCGTAGAAGTCCTCGCTCATTGGTTGTTCGTTGGTTGGTCGCTCGTGCTATTTCAATCGCGTGGCTCGCGGGAGGACTGATCGGGACGGGTCGCGCGGGGCGTGGGCCGCCACGAGGGCCGGCCGGGACTGGCGCCCTCGAATCGCGCGTGGAAACGGAAAAAGGGGTCAGCTGGCTCCGGCAACGCGCTCCTCGTCGTCCACGTTCACGAGAGCGACGCTCTCGTGAGCAGACGAGACGAGTCTACGACTCGTCTTCGTCCACATTGAGAAAGCGAGCAAAGCGAGCTTTCTCAAACTACGGAAGACTCACTCCGTTCGCCTTCCGAGTTGACGACTCGTCAGACTCTACGAGTCTTCCTCGTCGTCGACTACGTCGGAGCAAGCTCCGACGAGTCTCGGACGATTCCTCGGACGCTTACGCGTCCTCGTCCTCGTCCTCGACGTCCTCGAAGTCGGCGTCGACGTACTCCTCGCCGTCGCCGTCGGCGGCCGCGCCAGCGCCGCCGGGGCCCTGACCGCCCATGCCGCCCATGCCGCCGGGTCCGGCGCCCGCGGCGCCCTCGGGGCCGCCGGCGCCGCCGGGCCCGGCCTGGGCCTGCTGCTGGTACATCTGCTTGCCGATCTCCTGGAGCGCCTCCGAGAGCGACTCCGTGGCGTCCTCGATCTCCTCGGTCTCGGCGTCCTCGTCGGCCAGCACGTCCTCGAGGTCCTCGATCTCCTCGCGGATGTCGGACTCGAGGTCGTCGTCGATGTCCTCCTCGTTCTCCTCGAGGAGGGTCTCGGCGCGCTGGACCGCGCTCTCGGCCTCGTTGCGGGCCTCGATGCGGCGGCGGCGCTGCTCGTCCTCCTCGGCGTGCTGCTCGGCCTCCTGCTGCATCTGCTCGATCTCCTCGTCGGAGAGGCCGACGCCGCCCTCGATGGTGATCGACTCGGCGTTGCCCGAGCCCTGGTCCTCGGCCTCGACGTTCACGATGCCGTTCTCGTCGATGTTGAACGACACCTCGATCTGGGGGGTGCCCGCGGGCGCCGGCGGGATGCCGGTGAGTTGGAACTCGCCGAGCAGCTCGTTCTCCTCGGCGATCTCGCGTTCGCCCTGGAAGACGCGCACCTGCACCGACGTCTGGTTGTCGGCGGCGGTGGTGAAGATCTTCGACTCCTCGGTCGGGATGGTGGTGTTCTTCTCGATGAGCCGCTCGAAGAGGCCGCCCTTCACCTCGATACCGAGCGAGAGCGGGGTGACGTCGAGCAGGACGAGGTCGTCCACGTCGCCCGAGAGCACGCCGCCCTGGATGGCCGCGCCCAGCGCGACCGCCTCGTCGGGGTTGACGTTCTTCTTCGGCTCGGTGCCGAGGATCTCCTCGACCTTCTCTTGCACCTGCGGCATCCGGGTGGAGCCGCCCACCAGGATCGCCTCGTCGATGTCGGAGGCGTCGTAGCCGGCGTCCTCGAGCGCCTGCTCGGTCGGACCGACCGTCCGCTCGATGAGGTCCTCGGTGAGGCTCTCGAACTTCGCCCGCGTCAGGGAGGTCTCGAGGTGGACCGGCCCGGAGTCGGTCGCCGTGATGAACGGGAGGTTGACGTTCGCCTCCTTCCGGCTCGACAGCTCGATCTTCGCCTCCTCGGCGGCGTCCTTCAGGCGCTGGAGCGCCTGCCGGTCCTCGCGGAGGTCGATGCCGTGCTCGTCCTCGAACTCGTCGGCGAGGTGGTCGATGATCGCCTCGTCCCAGTCGTCGCCGCCGAGGTCGTTGTCCCCGTTGGTGGCGACGACCTCGTAGACGCCGCCGCCCAGGTCGAGCACGGACACGTCGAAGGTGCCGCCCCCGAGGTCGTACACGAGGACGGTCTGGTCGGACTCGTCGTCGAGGCCGTACGCCATCGAGGCGGCGGTCGGCTCGTTGACGATGCGCTCGACCTCGAAGCCGGCGATCTCGCCGGCGTCCTTCGTCGCCTGGCGCTGCTTGTCGTTGAAGTAGGCGGGGACCGTGATGACCGCCTTCTCCACGTCGTCGCCGAGGTACTCCTCGGCGTCGCGCTTGATCTTCTGGAGGATCATCGCCGAGATCTGCTCGGGCGTGTACTCCTCGTCGTCGATCTCGACGGTGTACCCCTCCTCGCCCATGTGGCGCTTGATGGACTGGATCGTCCGCTCGGGGTTCTGCACCGCCTGGTTCTTCGCGGGCTTGCCGACGAGGCGCTCGCCGTCGTCGGTGAACGCGACGACCGACGGCGTCGTCCGGTCGCCCTCGCCGTTGACGATGATCTCGGGGTCGTCCCCCTCCATCACCGCGAACGCGGAGTTGGTGGTCCCGAGGTCGATCCCGAGGATCTTGTTTGTCGCCATCTTGGCCCGTGATAGCGCCGCGAGTCCGTTAAACGTTACTAGACAGAGCGTACCGCGGACGCCCCCGATATCGACGCTGTCTTGCGATTAGCCGCGATCGACGCTCGGCCGAGTGGCAACGCTTATCACGAACCGCGAATCCAGGCGACCCGACCGTCCGCCGCTCCCCTCGGGGTACCCCCGTCGCCCCGCCGGACGCTACCGCAGCGCCGCCGGTCCCTCCCGGAGCGCCGCGACCGCGTCGTCGATCACCGCGTCCCGCCCGGACGACGCGAAGCACTCGTGGCCGCCGTCGTACAGCCGGATCCGCTCGGCGGGGAGTCGCTCGCCGATGGCGTCGGTGCCGACGAGACCGTCGGTCAGCGTGCAGAAGGCGACCTCCTCGGGCCCGGCCGCCGGGAGCGACGCCTGTCCGCGGCGGATCTCGCGGACGAACGACGGGGCCAGGCCGGTGTCCTCGCGCGAGCCCGCGTCGGCGAGGTCGCCGAGCACGTTCGGGTCGGACTCGGTCGAGATCAGCGCGCGACTCGTCGGGATCCGCCCGAGGATCCGGAACGGGATCCGCTGGCTCGGGTGGAGTCCCCACCACGGGCTGAGGTGGACGGCCCGTCCCGGCAGGTCGCCGCGGCGGATCGCGTGGGCGGCGATCAGCCCGCCGGTGCTGTGCGACAGCGTCGCCGTGAAGTCGGGTGCGTCGGCGACGTACTCCGAAAGCGGCCGGAGGTACTCGTCCTCGAAGCTCGTCACGGTCGTCGGGATCTCGGCGGCGTGGGTGCGGAAGCCGGCGTCGCCGAGGGCGTCGAGCAGCCAGCGGACCGCGGGCTGGTTCGGCGCGTTCCCCCACCCCAGCACGAGACACAGCGGGCCGCCGTCGGCGTCGCCGTGGACGGTGAACTCCATGGGGACCGCTCGGCCGACCGCGACAAAACGCTACGGGCACCCCGCGTGTCGGCGTCCGGCCCCGCCCCGCTCACTCGTCGTCGCTGACGGTGACCTGCGCCTCCTCGATCACCTTGTCGGCCATCTCGTACCCCTGCTTGTACACGTCGGCGACCGTGCCGGCCGGCTGGTCGGAGTCGACGCGCATCATCACCTCGTGGCGCTCGGGGTCGACCTCCTCGCCCGGGTCGGGGTCGATGACCGAGACGTTCTCCTCGGCGAGGACCCGGTCGAACGTCTCCAGCGTCGATTCGACGCCCGGACGGATGTCGGCGTCACCGTCCTGGTCGAGCGCGCGCACCAGGTTGTCCCTGACCTCGGTGAGCCGGCTCACCAGCGACTCGGTCGCTCGGGCCTTCTGCTGCTCCTGGCGCTTCTTGGCGCGCTTCTTGTAGTTCTGGAAGTCGGCCTTCGTCCGCTTCAGGCTCGACTCCAGCTCCTCGACGCGCTCGGCGGCCTCGGCGGCCTCCCGTTCGAGTTCCGCCACCTCCTTCGCCAGCGCCTCGTCGTGCTCGGCGACGGCGGCCGCGAGCGCCTCCCCCTCCGCGGCGTCCGAGCCCGCGGCGTCCGCGTCGGCGCCCTCGTCGGCGGCCGCGTCCGCCGGCTCGTCGGTCGGCTCCTCCGGTTCGTCGTGTGCGGCGTCGACCTCGTCGCTCATACCCGTTCGGAGCGGGCCCGCGGAGATACGGATTGCGGATCCGGGCGCGCCGGCGGGAGCCGCGGACGCCGGTCCGCCGGCGTCACTCCTCCCCGTCGTCCTCGGCAGCCGCGCGGAGGTCGTCTATCCGGCTCGACAGCACCGAGAGGGCGGCGTCGGCGTCGACGTACCCCCGGTCGTACTCGTCGTACACGTCGTCCGCGCCCGCGAGGAAGGCGGCGACCGCCTCGTTCAGTTCGGCCCCGTTCGACCCGGTCGCGTCGCCGTCGGCGTCGTCGCTCATGCGCGTCGCTTCGGCGGTCTGCCTTGTGTGGCTTGCGGGCGACGCGGTAGGCTCGGCGGTTCGTCCGGTAGGGTCGGCCCGACGCGGCGTACGACGGCCATAACCAAGGCCGGCGGTCGACGGACGCCGGACACGGGGATGGACGTGTTCGGACGGCCCGGACGACCCGGGACGAGGACGTCGCCGGCGGGTGCCCCCGGATGAGCGTCGACGCCGTTCGCGACGCGTTCGCCGCGCTCCGGGCGGTCGTCGCCCGCGGTCGGAGCGCCGGGGTCGGGTTCCTCGCCGCCGCCATCGCCTACTACGCGCTCGTCTCGCTCGTCCCGCTGACGGCGCTGGTCGCGCTCGCAGTCGCGGTCGTCGCCGGCGACCGGGTGGCCGGCCTCGTCGTGACGCTCCTCGGCGACTCGCTGTCCGGCGCCGGCCGCGAGGCGGTTCGCGAGGTGCTCACGAGCGCGACCGGGCGCTCGCGGGCCACGGCCGTCGGCCTGGCGGTCCTGCTGTGGGGCGCTGGCCGGCTGTTCCGCGGGCTCGACCGGGCGTTCGCCCGCGTGTACCGGACCCGCGACCGCGACGGCGTCCTCGGGCACCTCCGCGACGCGGTCGTCACGCTCGCCGGCGTCCTGGCCGCCGCGGTCGCCCTCGCCGGGATCGAGTTCGTCCCGGTGGTCGGGACGGCGGGCGGGGCCGTCGGCGCCGTCGTTCGGGTCGCCCTGCTCGGCCTCCTGCTGTTCCCGGCGTACTACGTCCTGCCCGACGCGCCGGTCGGGGTCCGGGAGGCGGTCCCCGGGACGGTGCTGTGCGCGGTGGGGTGGGCGGCCCTGTACGCCGCCCTCGACCTGTACGTCGCGGCCACGGGCGGGCGTGCCCTCTCGGACATCGTCGGCGCCGTCGTGCTCGTCGTCACCTGGCTGTACGCCGCGGCGTTCCTGCTGCTGGTCGGCGCGACGGTCAACGCGGTCCTCGCGGACCGGCGGGACTGACGGTCAGCCGGTCAGTCCTCCGTGCCGGCCACGCGCAACACCCCGGTTCCGTCGAGGGTGAACCGGTACCCGGCGTAGGCGAACGTCGCCTCCGCTCCGGTGTCCGGGGTGCAGATCCCGTCGAGCGCGGTCGGGTCGAGCGAGTAATGGAGGGCCGGAAGCGTCTCGGGGGCGGCGTCGCGGAGCGCCGCGACGGCCAGCGGGACGAGCAGGCTCGGCGGCAGCGCGGTCGGGTCGAACTCCGCCCGGTAGGCGCCCGTCTCCGGGTCGTACCGGAGGACGGTGTCGCCGTCGACCGGCAGGTCGGTCGGGTCCGACCGTTCCCCGTCCGGCTCCCGATCGGTCATCCGGAGACGCGAGTCGAGTCGCCGGCGGCGGCGAGTTCCCCCGCCAGGCACTCGATCCGCCTGAGCGACTCGACCGTCCCGGGACCGAACCCCTCGAACCGGACCGTTCCGGCGTCGGGGTCGTAGTCGACCACGCCGCTGTCCGCCAGTTTCGGGAGGTGAACGTGCGCCAGCGCGATCGACACCTGCTCGACGACAGCGGGGCCGACGGAGCCGTCCGTGGGGGCGGCCTCTGTGCTCCCCTCGCCCCCACGGGCGGCCTCCATCGACGCGACGGCGGCGGCGAGCCGTTCGACCTCGAGGTCGCCGATCCCGTTCCTGCTCCGGAGGTACCGGAGGACCGCCCGCCGCCGTCGGTGTCCCAACAGCGCGAACACGTCGTCGGTCGTCTCTCCGCGTGCTGTCGTCACACCCGGTTCGAGGGTACCCGCCGAAAAAGTGGTTCTGACGGACCCGTCGAAAGGGTCAGTGACGGCGTCGGAGCACGTCACGGACCGCGTCCGTCAGCGCCGTGACGACCCGTTCCCCGTCGCGGTCGCGGACGACGAGGTCGTCCTCGGCCAGCCGGCTCAGGTGGTGACAGACCGTGCTCGGCGCGCGGTCGAGCCGCTCCGCCAGTTCGCTCACGGTGGTCGGCTCGTTGTGCCACACGGAGTGCAGCACGGTCCGGCTCGCGCCGTCGGCGAGCGCGGCGTCCAGCGTCCGGCTCCGTTCCCCGCCCGTCGCGGGGAACAGCCGCTTCTTGCCGCGGATCTTCTCCGTCTCGATCACGTCCTCGCGTTCGAGGACGCGGCCGTGGTACCGGACGGTCGACACCGGCTCGTCGACGGCCTCGGCGAGGCCGGCGAGGTGAATGCCGGGCGTCTCCGCGACCGTCTCGTGCATCCGACGGCGCGTCTCGTGGTCGAGCGGGTCGGAGCTGTCGCCCCCGAACCGGCTGTATCCCGCGACGGGGAGCACCACGTGCGGCGCGTCCGTGGCCGCCGCCGTGGCCTGCGTCCCGAGCGCCCGCACGTCGACCGTCCCGTCGTCGACGAGGCGTTCGACCGCCCCGACGCCGTCGGTCGCGCCGCCGGCGTCGACGCCGACGGCTCCGGCTCCCGGAACGGGTCCCGTGGGGACCGCGGTCGCCGGACCCGCGGCGACGAGGCCGACGGCGACGAGCACGAGCACGAGCGTCTCTCGTGGCCGCGTTGGTCGGGTCATGGTTCGTTCCCGGACGGAGCGTCCCGTCCGATCGGGACGCCGCCCGGAAGGGGGGTATCGGACGATGTGAGAAAAGCGACCGTGCCGAACGGCTTCCGATCGGTTACCGGTTGGTTTCCGTTCGCACGGTCGGCCCCCGACGGCGGACTTATGCGCCGCGGGGACCCACGCCCGGCCGTGTCGTCGGTCACGCTCACCTACGAGGACGGGACGGTCCGGGTCGACGCCGCGGCCGACGCCGACGTCGACGCGGCGGCCCTCCCGGGCGTGGAGTCCGACCCCCGCACGGGCACCCTCCGGGCGCCGGCCCACCGCTACCGCGAGGTGCGCGAGGCCCTCCGGGACCGCGGCCGCGACGTGACCGACAGCGTGCTCGACCTCGCGGACCTCCCGCCGCTCTCCTCGGGCTACGTCCTCCGCGACTACCAGCGCGAGGCGCTGGACGCCTGGGAGGGGAACGGCCGCCGCGGCGTGCTCGAACTCCCGACGGGCAGCGGCAAGACCGTGATCGCGCTGGCGGCCGTCGCCGCGGCCGGAACCCCGACGCTCGTCGTCGTCCCCACGGTGGACCTCCTGGAGCAGTGGCACCGCGAGCTCTCGTCGACGTTCGACGTCCCGGTCGGCCGCCTGGGCGGCGGCGAGCAGACGGTCGAGGCGCTCACCGTCTCGACGTACGACTCGGCGTACCTCCGCGCCGACGACCTCGGCGACCGCTTCGGCCTCCTCGTGTTCGACGAGGTCCACCACCTCGGCGGCGAGGGGTACCGGGACGTCGCCCGGCTGTTCGCCGCGCCCGCCCGGCTCGGTCTCACCGCGACGTTCGAGCGGCCCGACGGCGCCCACGAGGCGGTCGCCGACCTCGTCGGGCCGGTCGTGTACGACCTCGACCCCGACGACCTCGCGGGCGAGCACCTCGCGGACTACGAGGTCCGCCGGGTCGAGGTCGAGTTGACCGACGAGGAGCGCGAGCGCTACGAGGAGGCGCAGGGAACGTTCCTCGAGTACGTGCGCGAGGCGGGGATCACCTTCCGGTCGGGTTCCGACTACCGGGAACTGGTGAAGCGCTCGGGGACCGACCCCCGGGCGCGGGAGGCGCTCCTCGCGAAACAGCGCGCCCGCGAGGTGATGATGAACGCCGACGCGAAGCTCGCGGAGCTGGCGCGGATCCTCGACCGCCACCGCGGCGAGCGCGTCATCGTCTTCACCGCCCACACGGACCTCGTGTATCGGATATCCGAGCGGTTCCTGATCCCCGCGATCACCGCCGAGACGGGTGCGAGCGAGCGCCGGGAGGTCCTCTCGCGGTTCCGCGAGGGTTCGTACTCGCGGGTCGTCGCCGCGAACGTCCTCGACGAGGGCGTCGACGTGCCCGAGGCGAGCGTCGGCATCATCCTCTCCGGCTCCGGGTCCGAACGGGAGTTCACCCAGCGCCTGGGTCGGATCCTCCGCCCCGGCGCCGGCGGCGCCGGGACCGCCGTGCTGTACGAGCTCGTGACGAACGAGACGGCCGAGGAGCGGGTCGCGCGGCGACGGCGGTAGGCGACGGCCGGCGACCCGGCGACGACTGACGACGAGCGGAAGCGGGACCGTCGGCTCAGTCGATCTCGACGCGCATCGACCCGCCCCGGCTGAACTCCTCGTACGACAGCGAGGTGGCGAGCGTCACCTTGACGCGGTCGCCGGCGGCGACGCTCACGTCCTCGGAGACGGTCTCCTCCTCGCTCCCGTCCTCGCCGTTCACCCTCGCCCTGACGACGACCGTGCCGGAGCGCTCCTCGCTGCTCCGGTTCTCGACGGTGACGCGCACGAGCAGGTTCCCCTCCTCGCCCTCCACGTCGGCGAAGTCGACGACGACGAGCCCCTCGTCGCCCGTCGCCGTCGCCTCCGGCGAGCGCGGCGGCGTCCGCGGCCCCGACGGCGACGCCGGGGACGTACAGCCGGCGACGCCGACGGCGCCGGCCGGGACCGAAAGGCGGGCGAGCGACCCGAGGAACCCACGTCGGTTCACGTCCACCCGATTTCGGGGATCCGGTATGAGCCTTGTCCATCCACGCCGGCGGCGGAGAGGGTCCACCGCCCGACCACACCGTCGCCGCTTTACCGTCCGCCGGCGTAGCCGCCCCCGAACGGCCGTGCTCAGGAAGGACCTCCTCCGGGTGAGCCGCCGCGGCGGCTACCGCCCGCAGTTCGTCGCGGGCGATCCCGACGCCCGCCGGCTCGCCGCCCGCCTCATCGGCGTCCACCAGGGACACGTCGGCGAGCGGCGCGCCGCGCTCGACGACGCCGTGACGGACCTGGAGCGGGAGGCCGACGACTACAAGCTTGTCCGGGGGCTCGCGTCGCTTTTGGAGCGTGAGGCCGCGTTCGAGACGCGCGCGCCGGTCCCGCCCGAGCGCGCCCGCCGCGTCGCCTTCGAGAGCGCCGAGGCGGTCGGCGTGGCCGGCGACGCCGAGCGCGAGGCGGCGCTCGCGCGGGCGGCCGACCGCCTCGGCGTGGGCCCCGCCGACATCGAGGCGTCGCTGTACGCCGACCGCGACGCGAACCGGGTGCTCGCCGGGTTCGACCCGCGGTGGGACCCCGAGGAGCTGCTCGTGCAGTACGACCTCTCGCTCGCCCAGACGGCCCTCTTCGACGCCACCGAGGTGCGCGTGCGCTCGACGGACCCGAAGGCGCTCGTCTCCGCGGCCAAGCGCCTCGGCCTGCTGTACGATATCAGGGTGCGCGAGGACGAGGGACCCACGGATCGCGAGGTGGTACTCACAGGCCCGGACGCCCTCTTCCGCCGGACGCGACGGTACGGCACCGCCTTCGCCCGCCTCCTGCGAACCGTCGCCGCCACCGCCGGCGAGTGGACGCTGGAGGCGGACATCGACGACCGCGGCCGCGAGTACCTGCTCGAACTCTCCGACGGCGACGTGTCGGTCCCGGGGGTCGAGCCGCTCGCGGAGCCCGCCTTCGACTCCGGCGTCGAGGCGGACTTCGCCGCCCGCTTCCGCGCGCTCGACCTCGACTGGGACCTCACCCGCGAGCCGGAGCCGCTGCGCGTCGGCTCGCGCGTGATGATCCCGGACTTCGCCTTCGAGTACCGCCACGCCGACTTCCGCGTGTTCTTCGAGGTAATGGGGTTCTGGACGCCGGAGTACGTCGAGAAGAAGCTCGGACAGCTGGCCGACGTGGAGGACGTCGAACTGGTCGTCGCCGTCGACGAGAGCCTCGGCGTCGGCGAGGAGGTGGCCGCCCGCGACCACCGCGTCGTCACCTACTCGGGCACCGTCCGCGTGAAGGAGGTGGTCGACGTGCTCCGCGAGTACGAGGCAGACCTGGCGGCCGAGGTGACCGCCGGCCTCCCGGCGGAACTCGTCCCCGACGCGGACGTGGTCGCCGTCGAGGACCTCGCCGCCGAGCACGGCGTCCCGACCGACGCCCTCGACGACGTGGCGTTCCCGGAGCACGAGCGCCTCGGCGGAACGTTCGTCCGACCCGAGGTGCTGGCCGCCGTCGGCGACGACATCGAGGCCGGGATGGCCTACGGCGACGCGGAGGACGCGCTCGCGGACGCGGGCCTCACGGACGCGAGCGCGGCGCTGTCGGCGCTCGGCTACCGCGTCGAGTGGGAGGGGCTCGGCGGCGGGACGGTCCGCGAGAAGGGGTAGCCGGGGGTCGGCTACCGCCCGTCCGCGTCCGGTTCCGCTCCCGTCTCCCCCTCAGCCTCGGCCCCGTCACCGTCCCCGCCCCCGGTCGCGCGTTCCCCGCCGCCGTCGCCGCCCGGCGCGGGCGAGGCGTCGGTGGCGTGGGAGGCGCCGTCCGCGACGAGCGACTCCCCCTCGGCGGCGCGGAGCCGTTCGCCCGCCCGGTACAGTTCGTAGCCGAGCAGCGCCATGCCGAGGACGGTCGCCGGCGGGACCAGCAGGACGACGCCGAGGACAAGCCGCCACCGCGGGACGTACGCGATCCGCGCCTCGACCTCCTCGATCACGTTTCGATCGCTCATCGCCGATCGATCCCGCCCCGGCGTCGAAAGCGTTCCGGGCGCGCTCACTCCCCGAGATCCGGCAGGTCCTCCCGGTACCCCTTCGGGATCACCGACCGGAGTTCGCCGTGGAGGTACAGTCCCACCCCGATCGGCACGCGCTCGCCCGCGAGGCGGTGGGTCGCGATCAGGTAGCCCCAGTCGCCGTCCCACGCGGGGAGGTCCTGGTCGTGGCCCGCGGCGAAGGCCGTCGCCTGCCCCGGCGAGAGTTCGATCACGTTCCGCGTCGCGAGGTGGCCCCACTTGCGCGCCGCGGTCGTCGTCGGCTTCCAGTGCTCCTGGCGGGTGCGAAGCGCCGTCATCCCGACGCCCTCGCGCTCCTGCGGGCTCGGGAGGTCGCCGGCGAACGCCCAGATCTTGCCCTTCCCCTTCTCCCAGAAGGTGTGATCCCCGAACGTCTCCGGGGGGACGCCGAAGCGCTCGTCCCACCAGTCGAGCACCTCGGCGCGGGTCGCGCGGCCGGGGGACTCCCGCTCGTCGGCGGTCGCCGGCAGGCGGTCGAACTGGCTCCCGTCGTTGCCGGGGGCGCCGTCGCCGTCGCTCACGCGGACCACCCGTCCCGGTCCGCATGCGTTCGTCGTGAACCGGCGTCGGTCACGCCGCCACCTCCGACCCCTCGCCGCCCACGCGCAGTTTCGCGAGGAAGAACCCCCCCGTGTCGTTGTGGTGGGGGTAGATCCGCGTCGCCCGCTCGACGCTCGCGTCGAACGTCTCGCCTTCCCACTCGGTCACCCCGGGCGCCGACTCCAGCGGGCAGTCCCACCCGACGATCCGGCAGTCCTCCTCGCGGAGGACGTGATCCAGCACCGCCTCGTTCTCCTCGGGCGCGAACGTGCACGTCGAGTAGACGACCGTCCCGCCGGGCCGGGTCGCCTGCACCGCCCGCCGGAGGATGCCCTTCTGGACGCCCGCGACCTCGCGGACGTGGTCCAGCGTCCAGGTGTCGAACGCGTCGGGGTTCTTGCGGATCGTCCCCTCGCAGGAGCAGGGGGCGTCGACGAGGGTCGCGTCGAAGGCGTCGAAGCCCAGGCCGTTCAGCGAGTAGTTGCGCGCGTCCTGCCGGTCGACGACGAGGTTCGTCACGCCCAGGCGCTCGGCGTTGTGCCGCAGCGCCGAGAGCCGGCCGAGGCTGGTGTCGTTGCCGACGAGGGTCCCCTCGTCGTCCATCAGCGCCGCCAGGTGGGTGGTCTTGCTCCCGGGCGCCGCGCAGGTGTCCCACACGCGCGTCCCGGGATCGGGATCGAGCGCGAGTGCGGGGAGACACGACACCTCCTCCTGGCCGTGGACCCAGCCGTGGGCGTACGGCCACGTCGTCCCCGGCGATCGGTCGGCCATCCGGAACAGCCCGTCGTGCCAGCCGGCGCGCTCGTAGCCGGTGCCCTCCTCGTCGAACGCGCGGGCGACGCGGTCGGGGTCGGCCGCGAGCGTGTTGACGCGCACGACCGACGGGAGCGGCCGCCCGCAGGCGGCCCGGAACGCCGCCTCGTCGTCGACGAGCGGCGCGTAGCGATCGAGCGGGTGCGGGTCGCCGTCCTCGTTCATACCCTCGGATCCGCGCCGCGGCGGTTGTCCCTTTCGGACGGCGACGACCGGCGCACCGGCGTCCCGAACTGCCGGCGTACCTTTATGCCCCGGTCGGAACCACTCGGGGGTATGGGACACATCGACGTGGTCTCCGAGCGTTCGTTCGACCACCCGGTGCTCGTCGAGGGACTGCCGGGGGTCGGCCTGGTCGGGAAGATCGTCGCCGACCACCTCGTGGAGACGCTCGACATGGACCTTTACGCGACGGTCCACTGCGACGGGCTCCCCCCCGCGGCCGCCTACGCCGCCGGCGACCGCGCCGTCACGACCCCGGTGCGGCTGTACGCCGACGCGGACGCCGACCTGCTCGTCCTCCAGTCGGACGTCCCCGTCTCGCCGGAGGCCGCCGAGGAGTTCGCCGGCTGCATCGAGGGGTGGTTCCGGGAGGAGTCGGTCACGCCGCTGTACATCGCCGGCCTGCGCCGCGAGGGCGGCGCCGAGGGCCCCCCGGCGCTCGCGGCGCTGTCGGTCGCCGACGGCGACGCGCTGCTGGAGGGGCTCGACGTGGCAGCCCCCGAGTCGGCGGGGCTCGTCTCCGGCCCGACCGGCGCCCTGCTCGCGCACGCGCTGGAGACCGACCTCCCGGCGGTCGGGCTCGTCGTCGAGGTCGACCCGCAGTTCCCCGACCCCGTCGCCGCCCGGGTGGTGCTGGAGTCGGCCGTCGAGCCGATCGCCGGGGTCGACGTGAACGTCGCGAAGCTCGACGACCAGGCCGAGCGCATCCAGCGCGCGAAAGAGCAGCTCGCCTCCCAGCTCCAGCAGCAGGAGCAGGAGAACATCTCGCAGGCGCAGCGCCTCCGGATGTATCAGTAGCCGGGCGGGACATCGCGGCGGTCCCGCGGGATCGACGCCCGCCCCTGTCACCCTCGCCCCTCCGGGCTCCCGCGGGCTCCGTCGGGAACGCTTAGTGGCCGGCCGCCCAGGATCGCCCGTGCCGGCCGACACCGTCTGTCTCACGTTCGACTTCGACGCCGTCTCCCCGTGGATCCACGTGGGCGACGGGCGAAACACGCCGACGAACCGCTCGCGGGGGCTGTACGGCGCGGAGGTGGGCGCCCCGAACGTCCTCGACTTCCTCGCCGAGCGCGACCTCCCGGCGACGTGGTTCGTCCCGGGCCACACGATAGACAGCTTCCCCATGGTCTGCGAGCGCGTCGCCGACGCCCACGAGGTCGCCCACCACGGCTGGAGCCACACCCCGCCCGGGGACTACGACTCCCGCGCGGACGAGCGCGCGGATGTCGTCCGGGGCATCGAGTCCGTCGAGCGGCTCACCGGGTCGCCGCCGGCGGGGTACCGCTCGCCCTCCTGGGACTACTCCGAGCACACGGTCGACATCCTCCTGGAGCTGGGGTTCGACTACTCCTCCTCGGGGATGGCCCGCGAGTTCGCGCCGTACCGGGCTCGCCGGGACGCGGCGCCCGCGGACGGCCCCTACGAGCGCGGCGAGGCGCTCGACCTCGTCGAGGTGCCGGTGTCGTGGGCGCGCGACGACTACCCGCCGCTCGCCTTCTCCGGCGATCGGGGGTACACGCCCGAGCCCGCCGTGTTCGCCGACTGGCGCGCGCAGGTCGAGCACGCCCCCGACGACGGCGTCGCCGTCTACACGATGCACCCGCAGGTGATCGGCCGGCCGGACCGGCTCGCGAAGCTCGGGGCGTTCGTCGAGCACGCCCGGGAGGCGGGGGCGACGTTCGCGGAGGTGGGAGAGGTCGCCGCGGGGGCCGACGTGTAGGGGGTGCGGCGGGCCCGTCCGGATCCGGGTCGGCCGGGGCGACGCGAGCGTCTACTCGCCGATCAGCCCGCGGAGCCGCTCGACGTACTCCACGAACCCGGGGTCGGTCCGCTCGCGGGGGCGGTCGAGGTCGACGTCGACGACATCGCGGATCCGGCCCGGGTCGGCCGCCATGACGACCACGCGGTCCGCGAGCGTCACCGCCTCCTCGACGTCGTGGGTGACGAACAGCACCGTCTTGCGGGTCTGCTCCCACACCTCCAGCAGTTCGTCGTGGAGCATCGAGCGCGTCTGGGCGTCGACGGAGCCGAACGGCTCGTCCATCAGGAGGAGTTCGGGGTCCACCGCGAGCGCGCGCGCAAGCGCGACGCGCTGTTTCATGCCCCCGGAGAGCTGTGAGGGGTAGCTGTTGGCGAACCCCTCCAGCCCGACGAGGTCGATCATCTCGTCGACGCGGGCCTCGCGCTCGTCGTCGGTCACGTCGGCCTGCTCCAGCCCGAAGCCGACGTTGCCGCGGACGGTCCGCCAGGGGAACAGGTGGTACTCCTGGAAGACGATACCCAGGTCGCGGCTCGGCCCCTCTACCGGGTCGCCCGAGAGGTACACCTCGCCGTCGGTCGCCGGCTCCAGCCCGGCGATGATGCGGAACAGCGTCGTCTTCCCGCAGCCGGAGGGGCCGACGATGCAGACGAACTCCTCGCTCTCCACGTCGAAGGTCACGTCCGCGAGCGCCCGGACCGGGCCGTCGTCGCCGCGGAACGTCTTCGAGACGCCGTCGACGGCGACCCGGCGCGAGCGGTCGGCGACCGTCCCGCGCTCGCCGCGGGCGGTGCCGGCGGCGTCGCTCCCGACCTCCCGCTCCGACGTGGATCGGGCGTCCTCAGGTGTCTGATTGCTCATGCGCGCCACCTCAGCACACGGTCCTGGACGGCTTGAAAGGCGGTGTCGAGTACGAGGTACACCAGACTCATCACGAGGATGTACGCGATCACCACGTCGACCGCGAGGTTGGACGCGGCGGTGAGGATGCGGTTGCCGACGCCGGCGACGCCGATGGTCTCGGCGGCGATGATGAGCATCCAGCAGCGGCCCACGCCCGTTCGGATCCCGGTCAGGATCTCCGCGGACGCGGAGGGGAGCACCACCTTCCGGATCAGCCCGACGTCCGAGCGGACGCCCAGCGAGCGCGCCACGTCGAGCAGGTCGTCGGAGACGGACTGGACGCCCCCGTAGGCGGCGTAGTAGTTGATCCACAGCGCGCCGGCGGCGACGATGAACGCCGCGCCGGTGTGGTTGATGCCGAACCACGCGATGGCGAACCCGGTGAGCGCCAGCGGCGGCACCGGCCGGAGCAGTCGCACCAGCGGCGCCGCCGAGTCCTCCGCGACGCCGCTCCACCCGAGCGTCACGCCGAGACCGATCCCGAGCACCGTCCCCACGACGGTGCCCCAGAACCAGTGGCGGACGCTGCTCGCGAGCGCGCCGAACACCCGCCCGGACCGCACCTCCGTGAGGAACGTCTCCCCGGTCGCCAGCGGCCCCGGGAGGACGTACGACGGGCTGTACCGGGCGGCGACCGCCCACACGCCGACGAAGGCGGCGAGGCCGAGGAGGCCCCGGACGGCCCGGCGGCCGGTCGCGCCGCCGGCGTCGACCTCGAACTCGTCGGCCAGGTCGGTCTCCAGGTCCGCGCTCATCGGCTCAGTTCCCGCTCACGGCGTCGTACGGGCCGTAGTCGAACACCTGGTCCGTCGAGAGCTCCGCGTCGGTCTTGCCGAGGCGGTGTGCGTACTCCGCGAAGATCTCGGTGCCGGACTCGATGCTGTGAGGGTCGGAGATGAAGTTCGACAGCGGCGACTCCATCGCCTTCCGCGCGGTCTCGACCGGGAGGTTCTGCTCCCCGATGACGGCGCTGGCGTGTTCGGCGGCCGTCTCCGGGTTCTCGTTCGTGAACTCGGTCGCGCGGACGTGCTGTTCGACGAACTGCTCGGCGAAGGGTGTGTCGCGGACCCCGTCCTTCATCAGCGTCACCGCCGCGGGCTGGCCGGGCATGAACTCCCCCGCCAGCGCCAGCGGCTCGTACGGCAGCCCCTCCACCTCGACGCGGGTGGGCACCGGCTCCATGATGCTGGTGCCGTCGACCTCGCCGTTGGCGAGCCCCTGGAACACCGCGGAGGCGCCGCCGAGGCCGAGCACGTCGGCCGCCTCCCCGGGCTCCAGCCCGTGGGTGTCGATGAGCCAGTAGCGCAGGAGGATGTCCGGCACCGACCCCTCGGGGAAGGTGCCGAACTGGAAGCGCTCGCCGGTCTCCGCCTCCCACTGCGCGAAGGCGTCGGCCGGGTCGTTCCCCTCCCACATCGGGTGGAAGTCCTCGTGGGCCATGATCGCCATCGGCTCCTCGATGTTGGCGGCGACCACCTTCGCCGCGATCCCCCGGTCGATGACGATCATCGCGGGGACGATGCCGAACATCGCCACGTCGATGTCGCCGGAGGCGAACGCCTTGACGATGTCCGGGCCGCTCGGGAACTGCTGGCCCTCGACCTCGCGGTTGATCTCGTCGAAGTACCCCTCCTCCTGCATCACGAAGTACTGCATGTCGGGGTAGATCGGCATGTACGCGACCGTGACGGGGCCGTCACCGCCACCGCCGCCGCCGAGACAGCCGGCCAGCCCCGTCAGCCCCGCGGCGCCGGCGGCGCCGACGCCCCGCAGATACGACCGTCTGGACGGGCTCCTCGCGCGTCCGTCGTCGCGTCTGTCGTCGTTCATGCTCCCCCGTTCGTTCCCGGCGCCTTTCCGCCCCGCGTCGTCGGTAATACCCATCCCCGTTCGGTTGCGCCCGCCCACACCTCAATGGGCGGCTCGGGCGCGCTCCCCGTGCACAACACCGAAACCGGCGCACAGGACGCGTCATAGCTGGCGGCATAAATATCCTCTATCGGGTCGGGTGGACGCGTCCGCGTCGGCCGGCCCCGATGGGGAAACGCCTAACACCGCCGCAGCCGCCGGTTCCCACATGACGAGGTTCTCAGACCGCGTGGAGCGCATCTCCATCAGCGGGATCCGCGAGGTGTTCGAGGCCGCCGGCGAGGACGCGATCAACCTCGGGCTCGGCCAGCCCGACTTCCCGACCCCCGAGCACGCCGGGCACGCCGCCGTGGAGGCCATCGAGGCCGGCGACACCGACGGCTACACGAGCAACAAGGGGACCCGCGGGCTCCGCGAGGCCATCGCCGACCGGCACGCCGCCGACCAGGGCGTCGACGTGGCCCCCGACGACGTGATCGCGACCGCGGGCGGGAGCGAGGCGCTCCACCTCGCGATAGAGGCGCACGTCGACGCCGGCGAGGAGGTGATCATCCCCGACCCGGGGTTCGTCGCCTACGACGCCCTGACGAAGCTCGCGGGCGGCGAGCCCGTCCCGGTCCCCCTCCGCGAGGACCTCACGATCGACCCCGCCGCCGTGGAGGAGGCGATCACCCCGGACACCGCGGCGTTCGTCGTCAACAGCCCGGGCAACCCCACCGGCACGGTCTCCCCGGAGGCGGACGTGCGCGAGTTCGCCCGCATCGCCCGCGAGCACGACGTGCTGTGCATCTCCGACGAGGTGTACGCCCCCTTCGTGTTCGACGGCGAGCACCGCTCGCCGATGGAGTTCGAGCGCGAGCACGTCGTCGTCGTCGACGCCTGCTCGAAGCGGTACTCGATGACCGGCTGGCGCCTGGGCTGGGTGACCGGCGCGACCGACCGGATCGAGCGGATGCTCCGCGTCCACCAGTACGTCCAGGCGTGCGCCTCCGCCCCCGCGCAGTACGCCGCCGAGGCCGCGCTCACGGGGCCGCAGGGCGTCGTCGACGAGATGCGCGCGGCCTACGAGCGCCGGCGCGACTTGGTGCTCGAGGGCCTCGCGGACGCGGGACTGGAGTGCCCGACCCCGCAGGGCGCCTTCTACGCCATGCCGCGGGTGCCGGAGGGCTTCGTCGAGGAGTGCATCGACCGCGGGGTGATCGTCGTCCCCGGCGAGGCGTTCGGCGAGCACGGGGCCGGCCACGCGCGCATCTCCTACGCCGCCGGCGAGGCGGAACTGGAGGAGGCGATGGGGATCATCGCCGAGGCGGCCGAGGCGGTCCGCTGAGGGGGCGAGCGGCCGGCGGTCGAGCGCGACCTGCGACTCGCGGGCGTCGGCCCCGACGGCGACCGCGACCGGGTCACGACGCCGTGGAGACGACCTTGATCACGTCTCCCTCCTCCAGTTCCGTGTCCTCGCCGATCCGGCGGTCCGCCCGGGCGTCCACCGCGTGGAGGTAGCCGTCGCCGATGTCCGAGTGGACCGCGTACGCGAGGTCCCGCGGGCCGCTCCCCCGCGGGAGCAGGAACGCGTCGGGGAGGACGTTCCCCTGTCCGTCGGTCCAGTGCGTCTCGTTCTGGACGGGGAAGGCAGTGATCAGATCGAGCAGGCCGTACACCGCCTCGTTCAGCGCCGCCTGGACGCCGGTGCCGCCGAACTCGGCCATCACCTCGCGGACGCGCTCCAGCCCCGCCGCCTGCTCGTCGGTGAGGTCGCCCGTGATCCGGAAGTCCGCGTCGCCGGGGTCGTACTCGATCGCGCCGGCCTCGGCGGCCCGCCGCAGCGCGAGTTCGCCGTCGGCGGTCGCCGGGACCACCGGCTTGTCGGTCTCGCGCAGACGTTCGACGTTGCCCTCGGGGGCGATGTCGGCCTTGTTGGCGACGAGCACGATCGGCTTGGTCCGCGCGCGGACGACGGCGGCCAACTCCTCGCGGTGCTCGTCGGTCCACTGGATCGGGTCCTCCGGGTACTCCATCCCCCGGAGGACGACGGTCACGTCGTGCTCGGTCGCGCCGAACCCGGTCAGCAGGTCCGTCAGCGCCTCCTCGATGTCGAACTCCGGCGAGCGGGACTTGCGCTCGACGGACTCCCAGTTCCGGTCGAGGATGCCCGCGAGCCACGCGTCCATCTCGGCCTCGACGAAGTCCACCTCCTCGACGGGGTCGTACTCGCCGACCTCGACGGGCTCGCCCTCGGCGTTCGTGGCGCCGGCGGCGTCGACGACCTGGAGGATCACGTCGGCGTCGGTGAGCGCGTCGAGGAACTGGTTGCCCAGCCCCTTCCCCTCGTGGGCCCCCGGCACGAGCCCGGCCACGTCGAGCAGCTCGACGGGGACGTACCGCTTGCCGTCGCGGCAGTCCTCGTCGCCGCAGCGCTCCTCGCGCGACAGGCAGGGGCAGTCGGTGCGGACGTGGGTGACGCCCCGGTTCGGGTCGATGGTCGTGAACGGGTAGTTGCCCACGTCCACGTCGGCCATCGTCGCGGCCGTGTAGAAGGTGGACTTGCCCGCGTTCGGCTTGCCCGCGAGCGCGACGGAGATCATACCCGCGGATCGGCCGGGCCGCCGAAAGGCGCTTTCGGTCCGACGGACGGCGTGTCGTCGCTGTCGCCGCCGCCGTCGCTGTCGGCGCTGTCGCTGTTGCTGTCGCCGTCGTCGTCCGGGTCGTCGCCGCCGTCGCGGGCGGGCGCCGGATCGGCCGCGTTCCCGCGGCCGACGACCGCGTCGCCCCCGGCGGGTGCCGTTCGCTTAAATACGTTCGCCGGCTACGGTCGCGTATGACCGCGCTGTCGTTCGACGAGACCGGCGTCGACGTCGTCTACGAGGGGACCGAGTTCCGCCTGGAGAAGGACCTGATCGAGGAGGCGACCCGCAAGTCGTACGTGGACGTGACCGACCACGAGGTGCTCCAGATCGTCGAGGACTCGCCGTCGCTGTCGGGCGAGCCCCGGCGGATCGGCGACATCGTCTGAGGGGGCCGGGGCCGCCGGGACCGGTACGGCGAGCGATGCCGGCGCCGCTCACCCGAGCCCGCGCTGGTCGGGCTCCTCCTCCAGCGTGCTGGCGCGCTCGACGAGGTGGTCGATCAGCCGCGTCGCCGCCTCCTCCACCTCCCCGAGGTCGTCGTCGGCTTGCCCCTTCACGCGGACGCTCACTTGGTAGAGCCCGAGCTCGACCTCCGGGACCGTGTCGGCGCCCCCGGCGTCCTCCGGGCGGGCCCGGTCGGCGTCCTGCGCGTCCGGGTCGACGGCGTCGCCGGCCTCGCCGTGGTCGCTGGGGTCTGCGGTATCACTCATTGGCCGTGGGCCAGTCGCCGGGCTCAAAAGCGTGCCGGCTCCCGCGACGGCGGCCGCGGGACCCCGGACCCTCGGCCGGCCGACGCGACCCCCGGAGCGACGCTATCGGTCGTCGCCGTCCGGGCGGAGCGGACCGTCCACGGCGGCCCCCTCGGGGACCGTCTCCCGGTGGAGCCGGCGGGCGACCTCGTCCGCGAGCGACCGGAGGTTCACCGTGTCGTCGCGGTTGTACGAGACGAGCCGCTCCAGCGCCCGTTCGTCGCCGTCCTCGTACTCGTACCACAGCCGGACGGCGTCGCGGCCGGTCAGCTCCGGGCCGTCGCGGGCGATGCCCAGCTCCGTCTCGATGGGTTTGAGCCCGCCCGTCAGCCCGAGCGTCCGGCAGGGGTACATCAGGTCGAGGTGCGGCGTGTCGACCTCCAGGTCGAAGGAGGTCTCGAGGAACGGCACGTCGAAGCGCTTCCCGTTGAAGGTGACGAGGAGGTCCGCCGCCGCGAACTGCTCGCGCAGGGCGTCGGCGGTCAGGTCGCGGCCGCGGACCAGCGTCTCCGTCTCGCCGTCCCGGTGGAACGAGACCGTCGTGACCCGGTCGCGGTCGTGCGAGAGGCCCGTGGTCTCGATGTCGAAGAAGCAGGCGCCGTCGCGGAAGTCCTCGTAGAGGCGCCAGCGCTCGCCCGAGGGGAACGCCCGGTCGAAGTACGAGGCGTCGCGGTCGTCCAGGCGCTCGCTCGCCTCGTCGATGAACGACTCGATGCGCGAGGCCGTCGTCGCGCCCACGCCCGGCGCGCTGTCCCGCCGGAACTCCCCCCACTCGCGGACGCCGTGCTCCCACAGCCGGCGCTCCGTCGTCTCGCCGACCCCCTCGACCGGAATGAAGCTGTTTCTGATGCGCATGGTCTCCGTGTGGTCGGGGCGTCCCCGGTCGACGCCCCGCCGACTCATCGGTAGTGGGGGCGTACCCGGGCTAAAGGGTTCGGGTGTGACGCGCCCCGCTCCGTCCCGCTCAGGCTAGCTCTGCCCCCGCCCTGCCCCGCTCAGGCTAGCTCTGCCCCGCTCTGGCTGGCTCCGTCCCGCGACCGGGCCGGACCGCGGGTCGCGGGTTCGATATCGCGACAGCCGGTGTACGCGGTCCCCCGGGACCGACCGACCGGGGCGGCGGCCGTCCCGTCGCGGCAGGGTTAACGGCACCTCGCCCGTGGATCCGGCCATGTGCGGACGCTACTCGCTCACCCTCGGGGCGGCCGACCTCGCCGAGCGCTTCGACGCCGCGCCGCCCGACGGGTGGGAGCCGCGGTACAACTGCGCGCCCGGGCAGGACCTCCCCGTGCTCGCGGACGACGCGCCCGACGAGTTCCGACGGATGACGTGGGGGTACACCCCGCCGTGGGCCGACGAGTCGTTCGACCTGATCAACGCCCGGGTCGAGACCGTCGACGAGAAGCGCACCTTCGCGGAGGCCTTCGAGTCGCGGCGCTGTCTCGTCCCCGCGGACGGCTTCTACGAGTGGAGCGACCACGTCGGCGAGAAGCGCCCCTACCGCGTCGCCTTCGAGGACGACCGCGCCTTCGCGATGGCCGGCGTCCACGCCGTCTGGGAGCCCCCGACGCCGGGCCGTCAGGCCGGCCTCGGCGAGTGGGGCGGGGGGAGTGCCGACGGCGACGGCGACGCGGCCGACGAGCGCGTCGAGGCGTTCGCCGTCCTCACGACCGAGCCGAACGACCGCGTGGCCGACCTCCATCACCGCATGGCGGTCGTGCTCCCCCGCGAGCGCGAGCGCGACTGGCTCGCCGGCGACCTCGGGAAGGCCGACCTGCTGGAGCCGTACCCCGGCGACGACCTCCGCTGGTACCCCGTCTCGACGCGGGTGAACTCGCCCGCGAACGACGACCCCTCGCTGGTCGACCCGGTCGACTCGGACGGCGACGCCGACGCCGGCGCGTGAGGGCGCCGGCCGACCGCCGGGGGCGTCCCCCGGATACTTTGCCGGTCCCCGACGAGAGGTCCGTATGACGCGCCGGAGTCGCGTTCGGTTCGACCTCGCGGACGCCGCCCAGCAGGCCGTCGGGGCGGTGGTCCTCGCGGGCGGCCTGCTGATCCCGGGCGACGTCTGGGTCGTCGCCGCGGGGATGACCCTCGCGCACGCCGTGACCGCCGTCACGCTGGGCCTCGGGCTCACCTACGTCGCGCTGTACACCGCCGTCGAGCGCCGCGACCCGGACGTCGAGCGCTCGGTCGCCGGGCTGCCGGTCCGCTTCCTCTCGACGGTCGCCGTCGCGCTGGCCGTCTCCGTCGCGCTCGTGGGGCTGTACGGCCTGCCGCTGGAGGGCGACCGCTCGACGGTCGAGGCGGTCAAGGCGGTGCTCGTCGCGACGTTCTTCACCTCGCTCGTGGCGGCTGTCGCCGACGCCGCGCTGGAGTGAAGGCCCCGCCCGGTTCGTCCCTCGACCCCGAGACCCGACGGCATGGCCGTCCTTCGGGGTGTTCTGTCTCCCCAACCCTCGGCCGTTCACGGGATCCACAACCTCGGAGGATGGCTTTGATGTGTGCCTTCTGTTCGCCCAGATATGCTGTGAAAGGGGAGCAGTCATGCGGTTCTTATTTCACATCAGTCAGAAAACTTTTCTGAATGACATACTTCGTGGCTGTCTACTAATCACCAGACGCAAGCCCATCCATCCACAGAAAGCGTGAAAATAAGCCACACATCAGATCCCACCCTCCGAAACTGTGGGGATCGGTCGGGATACAATTCGATATAGCGAAATACAATATATACGACGCCGGCCAGTCCGGGTAGCATCGATAAATCTGTTTGAAGTTTCAACACCGGGGCCGGGTAGTCTGTGGTTTCCGGAGCGGCGTCCGCCCCTCTCCCCGGGACACGCGGAACACGGTCCGGCGGCGGCTCACTCCAGCAGCGAGTAGATGTGCCGCTCGTACGTCTCGCGGACGTTGTCGCCCCAGTTGTGGGTGTAGGTGTCGATGATGTCGTCGGCGACGTCGCCGCGGAGGTACTTCACGACCCCGCGGTCGCCGGTTCGGTCCCGGAGGTGGGTGGTGAAGAAGTGTCGGAAGTAGTGGGGCGTGACGTTCTCGGTCGCGCCGGCGCCGCGTTCGTACCAGCCGGCGTCCGCGGCGTGCTCGCGGACGACCCGCCCGACCTGTTCGGGGGTGAGGCGCTCGCCCCACCCGCTCCCGGTGCCCACGAACAGCGGCTCGGCGGGCGAGACGGCGTCCGGCCGCACGGCCAGCCACCGCGCCAGCGTCCCGGCGAGCTCGTCGTCGACGGGCACCACGGTCCCGCGTTTCCGCTTGTTCGAGGCGGTGCGCTCCTCCCCGTTGTACCGCTCGCCGACGGCGGGCTCGCTGGCGACGTACAGCGAGTCGGGTCGCCCGTCCAGCAGCGCTCGCCCGCCGAGGTCGTAGTCCCCGAGGTCGACCGAGAGCCGCAGGTCCCGCAGGTCTAGGTTGCACAGCTCGCCCACACGCATTCCCGTCTTCAGCAGCGTGACGACGAGCGCGCGCTCCAGCGGGTGGGCGATCCCGGCGACGAACGACCGCATCCGCGGCACGGATATCTCCCGCCGGGCGGGGTCGGCGTCGATGCGCTCGTCGAGCTCCTCCATCACGAGCGCCATCGGGTTGGCGTCGAAGGCGCCCACCTGCGTCATGTACGCGAAGAAGCGGTGGAGGTACGCCGCGTACGTCGCCGTCGTCGACTCCGCGAGGTCCGGGTCGCGACGGAGGGCGTGCACGAACGCCATGCAGTCGCGGTGTGAGGCCTCCCCGGGCGCGCTGGCGCCGCCGGCCGGCCCGCGTTCCCCGTCGGCGAGGAACGCCTCGAAGCGCCGGAGGACGCGCCCGTACTCCGCGCGGGTCCGGTCGCTCTTGCCGTGCAGCTCCATGTCCCGCAGGAAGTACCCGACCGGGTCGTCGTCGACGCCGTCGTCGGCCCCCTCGGCCGCGCTCATCTCGCCGCCCTCATCGCTCCACCAGCGTGTACCCGCCGTCGCGGCCGCTGTAGCGGACCCGGCCGCGCGACTGGAGGTCGCCCATCGCCTCGTCGACGCGCGCCTCGACGTCGCCGGCGACCGCCTCGACGAGTTCCTCGAACGACATGACCTCCCCGTCCGCGAGGGCGTCGAGGAGGCGGTCTTCGAGGCCGCCACCCCCGGGGTCTACGGGCGGAGAACCGCCCTCCACGGTTCCGGAACTCCCTGCCGGTTCCGGGGAGCCGGCGTCGCTCGCATCGTCGGCGCCCTCCGGCGGGCCGAACTCCTCGGCGATCCCGAGGTCGCGGCGGCCGGCCTGGACCATCGTCCGGAGGAACTCCGACTGCGACATGTCCAGGCGCTCGGCGTCGGCGACCCACGCCTCCTTCTGGTAGGCCGGCACCCGCGCGGTCACGGCGACCCGCTCGGTGTCGGCGTCCGCCTCGCTCATATCCGCCCCTCCGCCGCGTGGTACATCAATCTGGTGCACTCCCGTGTCCTAAAGACATAATTCTGTATTCTTCATCAACAGCTATTCCGGCTTGAAAAACGCTGAAACGCAGATATCTGCCGGTTTAACGGTGAACCAGCGGACCGCGTGTGTGAAGCAAAACAGTGTCTTTGATTTCTGGCGGCGGCCTCGGTCAGGCGGCCTCGACGTGGTTCTCCACGAGCCGATCGATGTCCCTGTCGATCTCGTCGATCTCGTCGGTCTGTTCGTCGACGGCCTCGGCGATCTCGCTCGTCCCGGCCGCCGTCTCCTCGGCCGACTCGATCACCTCCTCGACCATCGTCGTCACCTCCTCGGTGCCGGCGGCCTGCTCGTCCGTGGCGCGCGCGACCTCGTCGATCCCCTGGTCGACCTCCTCGACGACCTCGTCGATCTCCTCGAATATCTCCGTGGCCTCCTCGACGGCCGTGACGCCCCGCTCGATCCGCTCGTTGTTCTCCTCTAGGCTTTCGACGGCGGCCTCGGTCTTCGTGTGGATCCCGTCGATCATCGACTCGATGCTCGCGGCCTGCTCCTGTGAGTCCTCCGCAAGCGACTTGATCTCGTCGGCGACGACCCCGAACCCGTCGCCGCCGTCGTCCACGCGTGCGGCCTCGATAGACGCGTTGAGCGCCAGCATGTTCGTCTGCTCCGTGATCCCGTTGATCACCTCGATCACCTCGTCGATCCGCCGCACGCTCTCCTGAATGGCCTCGACGTCGGCCGTGACGCTCTCGGCCGCGGCACTGATCGCCGTCATCGCCTCGCCTATCTCGTCGGCCGACTCCGCCCCCGAGGCCGCCAGTTCGCGGGCGTCGGAGCTGGCGTTCGCGACCTGCTCGGATGAGGCGGCGATCTGCTCGACGGCGGCGCTGAGGCTGCCCACCTCGTCGCCCACCTGTCGCATCGCCTCGTGTTGCTCGGCGACCTGGTTCCGGATCGCGTCCACCTCCTGGGCGATCTCGACCGAGGACCCCTGTAGCTCCGCGATCGAGGTCTGGATCTCGCTTGCGGCCTCGACGTCGAAGCCGTCGTTCCGGTCGACGCCCTCCCTGATCTCCTCGTCGATGTCGACGTCGATGTCCTCGTCGATACCGTCCTCCGTGACCGGTCCATCGGAGTGTTGAGACGACACACACGCGCCAGCGGAGCCTCCGACAAAAGTCCGGCGCGCGAGCTATCGGTATCGATTACGGTTCGGCGAGCACGGGGGTGCCCGCGACGGATTCGCCGCGCGTAAACCGCATATCGCGATATCCAAATCGGACCGCACCGGGGTCGAACTCACGACGGGTTCTGCGAACCCTCTGGTCGTGGATGCGGGCGGAGAGGTGGCCGGGAGTCCCCGTACCGGAACGTACACGCTGACTCCGCGGCGACTCGGGGTCCGACGTGGGGACGCCCCGGTCAGTCGTCCGCGACGGCGGGGGCGTTCGGCGTCTCCGGCCCCGCTTCGGCCCGTTCGTACCCCGGCGCCCACTCCAGTTCCTCCTCGTAGTGGAACGCGCGGTGGTCCCGGGTCGGGTCGACGACGGTAAGCGAGAGCCAGTCGTTGTCCAGGAGTTCGGTCACCTCCTCGTGGTCGGCCAGGACGTCGGCGACGCGGTCGACCGGGGCGTGGACGACCGTCGAGAGGCGGAGCGGCTGGTGGTACGGGTCGTCGTCGGCGGCCATCAGCGACTGGAGGGGGAGCCCGGTCATCAGGTCGCCGCCGTTGCCCTGGTAGACGCCGACGTTGCCGACGGGGTTCTGGGTCACCTTCGACCCGCTCCCGTAGACGGCGTTGTCGACCGTCGAGAAGTAGTACTGGGCGTTGATCCACTGGGTGACGACCATGGGTCCCGTGAGGATCGCTTCGAGCGCGTCGCCCTCGGGGTCCGTCGACCAGTCGTACGAGTGGAGGAAGGCGCGGCCGTCGAGGTCGAGGTCGCTCGTCAGTTCGCGGGGGCCGACGACGAAGCCGGCGTTGCCGGCCAGCCCCCACTCGGGACGCGTCTCGGCCCAGTCGGCGGCACGCCGTTCCGTCTCGTCGACGCCCGTCGAGGCGGTGCCTCCCATCGACTCAGCGCGCTCGGCGGCCGCGTGCTCGCGTGCCGTGGCGAGGTCCGCGCGCAGCCGTTCGAGGTCCGCCGCGTGGCTCTCGGGGACGTCGCCGTCGTACAGTTCGACCTCGTCGGTCGTGGTGTTGTGCTGGCCGGCGAGGAAGACGGTGTCCTCGGGGATGTCGAAGCCCCGGTCGCGGAGGTCGGCCCTGACGTCGTCGTCGTTACAGATCGTCGCGAGGACGCGGGCGTTCGGGCCGCCGGGGTTGCCGGCACAGGCGCCGCAGTCCAGACTCGAGTCGAAGGGGTTGTTGGCCGTCTCGCTCGCGTGGCCCGTGAAGACGACGAGGCGGGCGAACCGGTCCCAGCCCATCAGGTCGAAGGCGGCCGCGGCGTACTCGACCTGCTCCTCGTGGGTCAGCCCGACCGGCAGGTCGCCGGCGTAGGAGTGCTGGTGGTGGACGACCTGCTCACAGAACTCGTGGGTGTCGGGGACCGCGTCGCCGGCGGCGTCGAGGAGGTCGCGGACGCGGCCCGGAAGGAGGGTCCGGGCGGCGAGCGCCAGGCCGTACCCGCCGCCGGCGCTCTCGACGAAGCCGAACGCGGTGGCGGGGTTCGTCTTCAGCGTCCCGACCACCTCGCTCGCGGCCTCGCGGAGCCCCGACCGGCGGTCGTGCGTCGCCTGCGTGTCCCTGTCGGTCGGCACCTCGGGGACGCGGTGTTGTGGCTCGAGGATCGGCGGGCAGGCGTCGACCGACACCTCCGAGTCGTATCCCCGGTACTCCATCGGGATGCCGAAGAAGCCGGCGTAGCCGTGCGTCTCGTAGTCGCCGGCCTCTTCGACGTGACGGCGGAGGACCTCCGAGCGCGTGTCGATGCAGAAGACCAGCTGTGCGTCCGGGCGGCCGGCGTCGTCGTCGTCGGCGGCGAGCGCCTCGCTCTCGTCGGCGACCGCCTCGACGACCTCCGTGCGGTAGCTCCGTTCCCAGGCGCTCAGGAACGCCTCGGCGAGGTCGTCGGCCTCCTCGGTCCCGGCGCTGTCGGCGCCGGTCGACGGCTCGACGTCGACGCCGAAGGCGTCCAGCAGCGCGAGGCGGACCGCGAGATAGCCCTCGAGCGTGGCGGGGTACGCGGACTGCCAGGCGCCGTCGTCGGCGGCGCGCTGTTTGAGGAAGCCGGTCCACCCGGGGAGCGCGGCGAACTGCTCCTCGAAGACGGGCACCCACTGGCTCTCGGGGTACGGCTCCAGCACGGACTCGATGGCCTCGATCGGCGACTCCGGCAGGTCGGCGACGACCCCCTCGTCGGGGATCCGACCGTCGTACGTCGCCACCGACCGGAAGGCGCTGTAGAACCCGTCCTCGCGGTTCGGCATCGGCCACTTCGCCCGGCCCTCGTCGAGGAACGCCGAGAGCCACTTCGTCAGCACGTGGTCGGCCCGCTGGGCGTCGGCGGTCGGGCGCTCCGACTCGACGCCGGTGTCCATGCGCTCCAGCAGCGTCTCGGGGTCCTCCTCGTAGCCGCGCTCGGCCAGTTCCGACTCGAGTACCCCGGGGTCGATCTGTCCGTCGTCGAGGGCCGCCCGGAACGTGTCCGGGCTCGGGTAGCCGCGGCCGCCGAGGAGGTCCGCGGCCTGGGTGACGGCCTCGCCGAACGGCATGTCCTCGAAGCCCGAGAGCGGGTTGGCCGTCACGAACGAGTGGATCGGCCAGACCGACCCGACGGTGGTCGCCGCCTTCTCGATGCCGTCTTCGACGGTCGCCTCGGTGCTCTCGACAGTTCCTTCGGTGTTCTCGATAGGTCCGTCAGTACTCATTGTAGTCCTCCGTGGCGGTCAGCACCGTATCGGAAGCCGGTTGGCTGGCGTTCACCAGCGCGACGTAGAGGCGGCTGCTGCGCTCGTGGACTCCGGTCTCTATCGCGACGTACACGGCGAGGAAGCCGACGGCGACGAGCACGTGGAGCGCGCTCAGTTCGGTCGGGGCCGAGACGACCGGGAGTCCGGACAGGACGCCCGTAACCGCCTCGTAGACGAGCGCGTAGACGGTGATCGCCGGAACGAAGACCAGCGGGACCGCGACGTAGCGGGCCGTCCTCGGAAGCGAGGCGTGGTCGACGGCGGTGCGAGCCGCGTGCAGCGTCGTGAGCACGACGAACAACACGAGCAGGAGCCCGCTGTCGAGGCCGGTTCCCTTCCCGGTGAGCGCCGCGAACAGGGCGCCGCCCGCGAGGCCGGTCGCCAGGACGACCGCGGCGCCCGCGAGACTCGTCCCGCGGGGATCGCCTTCGGTCGGGCCGGTGTGTTCGACCCGTCCGCCCGCGGAGAGGAAGTGATACGCCTTGTAGAAGCCGTGCAGGACGAGGTGGGTGACGGCGGCCCCGAAGAAGCCGAGGCCGGCCTGCATGATCATGAAGCCCATCTGTCCGACCGTCGAGCAGCCCAGTTCGGTCTTGACGTCCGGCTGGACGGCTTTGAGCAGCTTTCCGAGCAGGGCGCTCGTCGCCCCGACGACCACGATCCCGAGCATGAGGGCGGCGTCGGCGGTCACGACCGGGGCGAACCGGGCGAGCAGGATGCCGCCCGCGTTGACGAACCCGGCGTGCATCAGCGCCGAGGCGGGCGTCGGGGCGGTCATCGAGGAGAGCAGCCAGCCGTGGAACGGGACGAGCGCGGACTGGATCATCGCCGCGAGGACGAGCGCGGCCGCGGCGACCACCCACACCGGCCCTCCGAGACCGTCGGCGGCGACGATACCGGAGACCGTCGTCGCGCCGGTCGCCCACCACAGCGCCGCCAACGCCACGCCGAGGAGCGCGCTGCTGGCGAGGAAGGACCTCCGGGCGACGCGCGCGGCGGCCCGCGCCTGCGGCCAGCCGTCGACGGTGCCGATGAGTTCCGCCATCAGCAAGCCCATCGCCAGCCACAGGGCCGCGAACAGGGCGACGTGGTCGGCGGCCACGAGCCCCATCACGGCGGCCGTGAACCCGAACACGGCGAGGAAGAAGTCCGTCTCGTGGGCGCTCCCGGCCATGTAGCGGCGCGAGTAGCTGTGAACGATACCGCTGAAGAAGGTGACGACCACCCACATCAGCACGGTCAGGCCGTCGACGGCGACCACGGCCGGGACCTCCCACGGGCCGCCGAACCGGACTCGGGCGACGAGGGCGGCGAGGCTCGCCGCGAACAGCGACCACACGAGCCACGTCAGTGCACCGGGCACGGACGACGATTCCGCCGTCGTGTCCGGGAGCGCTCCGACCGTCCGTTTCGAACTGTGTCCTGTCATCGTTCAAGCCAGCGTACGACCGTCCCGCCGACCGGGGAGAGAACGGATCCCGATTCCGGTCGTCATCGTCTCACTGAAGAACAGAATGCCTATTAATTCTATCTATATTCACAAACCGTTCGAAGAACGCCCATTATAGAACATTATGTTTTCCGGAGGGAACGAGGGAGACGGTCGGCGTCGCAGGTCGGGGCCGGGGTCTCTCGACACGAGCCGGCGTGTCCGTCGAACGGGCTCCCGGTCAGGGATCGTCTTCCTCGCGCTTCTCGGGATCGAACTTGCCGAAGGGGGTCGTCTCATGGGTTCGCACGAGCACCTCGTCGGCGACGGTGAGCCCCATGTCGATGAGCTCCTGGGCGACGGGTGTGATGTCGCTGTCCGTCTCGCCGACGACCGTCACGAGGAGGTTCTGTTCGCCGGTGACCAACTCCTGGACCGAGACGACGCCGTCGATGTCCAGGATGTCGGGGATCCGGTCACCGCGTTCGGAGATCGAGGCGGTACAGAAGAGCAACATCCGGAGCGGATAGCCCGACCGCTGATAGTCGACGCTGGCGCTGTACCCCTTGATCACGCCGTCCGATTCGAGACGCTGGATACGCTTGCGGACGGTACTGTCAGAGGTACCGGTCCGCTCCGCGATGTCCCCCGAGGACATGCTTCGGGCGTCCTCCTGGAGCGCATACAGGATCGCCTTGTCGACGTCGTCGATCTCCTCGTCGGCCATGTCGGTGTGTCCGAGAGGCAGGCACTTTACCTTTTGACGTCGGGTACCTCGGCCGAGTTCTCCGCCTGCGCCCGCCTGACGGCGGATCTCGGCGCCGATACCGAACGACGGCGGCCGCGTCGGGAACCCTCCGGCGTACACGACCGACGCATCGGGAACGCCGGGCGCGACGTCCGGCGGTCCCGCCGTCGGCGCGGGCTCAGTCGTCGCCGCCGTAGCGTCGGGCCATGACGGGCCCGGGCGACTCGTACTCCTCGCCGTGTCGGACGCAGGCGCTGACCCGGCCGGCGTCGTCGACGGCGTGGCGGTCCGGGCGGCGCTCGTCGCAGACGGACCCGAACGTCTCGGCGAGGATCGCCGTCGCCTCCCTGTCGTTCCCGCGGCGTGCGGCGTCGACGGCGGCCTCGACGGCGGCGCGCGCGTCGCCCGACAGGAGCGGTTCGTCCGGGCCGACGCCCTCGGCGGCCGCGCCGCCGTCGGGGTGCCACCCGAACAGGTCCGCGACCACCTCGTCGATGTCGTCGGCGCCCGCCGCGAGCCCGAGGCGACGCTTCACCAGCTCCGTCAGCCCGGTCTCGGCGTTCGCGCGCTCGCGGAACACGGTGTGGAGCGCGTCGAGCCGTTCCCAGGCGGTCCCCGAGAGGTGGTCGAACTCGTCGGGTCGGACCTTCGCGGGGCAGCGCGTCGCGAAGCGACACCCCGACGGCGGGTCCCGCGGCGACGGGGGCGTCCCGCGCAGCGTCACGCGGTCCCGGTCGGTCCCCGTGTGGCTGCCGGGGATGGCCGACAGCAGCGACCGGGTGTACGGATGCGCCGGGTCGGTGTACACCGCCTCCGTGTCGCCCAGCTCGACGATGTCGCCGAGGTACATCACGGCGACGCGGTCGGCGATGTGGCGCACGACCGAGAGGTCGTGGGCGATGAACAGGTACGTCAGCCCGAGGTCCTCCTGGAGGTCCTCGAGAAGGTTGATCACCCGCGCCTGCACGCTCACGTCGAGCGCGGACACCGGCTCGTCGAGGACGATGAACTCGGGTTCCAGCGCGAGCGCGCGGGCGATGCCGACGCGCTGACGCTGTCCGCCCGAGAACTGGTGGGGGTAGCGGTAGTAGTGCTCCTCGTTGAGCCCGACGAGGTCGAGCAGCTCGAACACGCGCTCCTTGCGCTCGGATCCGGTCCCCCAGTCGTGGGCGTCCAGCGGTTCGCGGACGATCTCGCCGACGGTCATCCGGTCGTTCAGGCTCGCCTCCGGGTCCTGGAACACCATCTGGGCGTCGCGCTGCCACTCCCGAAGCTCCCGTCCCGAGAGGCTCGCGACGTCGCGGCCCTCCGAGACGACCTCGCCGCCGGTGGCGGTCTCAAGCCCGAGGATGGTGCGGCCGAGCGTCGTCTTCCCGCAGCCGGACTCGCCCACAAGCCCGAGCGTCTCCCCCTTCCGGATGTCGAAGGAGACGCCGTCGACCGCCTTCACCGGGTCGCCGCCGAGGAAGCCGTCGTCGTCGTAGTACTTGCGCAGGTCGCGCACCTCCACGAGCGGGTCGCCTGCGGCGGTCGAGCCCGTCCCGTCGGCTCCCGCCCCGGGGTCCGGCGCGACTGGCCCCGTCCCGCCGTCGGCGTCGTCGCTGCGACTCACTGCCGCTCACCCCCGTCGGCCGCGGCGTCGTCGCCGTCGGCCGCGGATCCGGAGTCGTACGCGACCTGATCGCGGTCGTACCCCTCCTCGTGGAGCAGGCACGCCGCGGTGTGGTCGGGGGCGACCCGGATCGGCTCCGGGTGGACGCGTTCGCAGGCGTCGAACGCCTCCGGACAGCGGTCGGCGAACCGACAGCTCGTCGGCTCGCTCGTCGGCGTCGGGACCTCCCCCTCGATAGTCGGGAGGCGGTCCCCCTTCGCGGTCCGCCCGGGGATCGACCCGAGCAGTCCCCGCGTGTACGGGTGCGCGGGAGCGTCGAACAGCGTCCCGACCGGCGCCGACTCCACGATCTCGCCCGCGTACATGACGTTCACGCGGTCGGCGGTCTCCTCGATGACGCCCATGTCGTGGGTGATGAACAGGATGGCGAGGTCCTCCTCGCGCTGAAGGTCGTCGAGGAGCTCGAGGATCTGCGCCTGGATCGTCACGTCGAGCGCCGTGGTCGGCTCGTCGCACACCAGCAGGTCGGGGTCGCACGCCAGCGCCATGGCGATGACGGCCCGCTGGCGCATCCCGCCGGAGAACTGGTGTGGGTACTCCGTCACGCGCCGGGGGGCGTCCGGGATGCCGACCGCCTCCAGCAGCCGGACGGCCTCCTCGCGGGCCGCACCGCCGCGCAGCCCCTGGTGGATCCGCAGCGCCTCGCGGATCTGGTTGCCGACCGTGTACACCGGGTTCATCGAGTTGATCGGGTCCTGAAAGACGATCGAGAGGTCGCCCCGATGGGGATCCCAGTTCCCGCCGGTGAGCTCCTCGCCGCGAAAGCGGATCGAGCCTGACTCGATCACGCCCGGCGAGTCGATCAGCCCGAGGATCGACCGGGCAGTCACGGACTTGCCGGACCCGGACTCGCCGACGACGCCGACGGTCTCGCCCTCGCGGACGGTGAAGGAGACGCCGTCGACCGCGCGGATCGTCTCCTTGTCGGTGTGGAACACGGTCGTGAGGTCCTCGACGGCCAGCAGCGGCTCGCCGCCCCCGCCGTCGTCGGCGCGCCGGCCCGCGGTCGGCGCCATCAGGCACCACCCCCGCGGCCGCCGGCCTCGCCCTCGGCGGAGTCGGACTCCGGATCGATCGCGTCCCGGATGCCGTCGCCGAGCGCGTTGAACCCCGTGACGACGAGCGTGATCAGCAGCCCGGGGATCAGGCTGATGTGCCAGGACGCGGTCGTGACGTAGTCCTGCCCGGCGTTGACTGCGCGCCCCCACTCGGGCGTCGGCGGGTCGACGCCGAGCCCGAGGAACGACAGGCCGGCGATCGCGATGATCGCGCCGCCGAGCGTCATCGACCCGTAGATGAGCAGGTAGCCCGTGATGTACGGGAGCATGTGCTTGCGCATGATCGCGCCCGGCGACTGCCCGAACGAGCGGGCGGCGTCGACCCACTCCTGCTCGGAGACCTGTAGCGCGGGCCCGCGCAGCGACCGCCACATGTACGGCCACCCCGTCCCCGCGAAGATGAGCGCGAGGACGAACGCGCCGCTGTAGAGCTTCCCGATCCACGTGCCCGCGAGGACGACAGACAGCATGATCAACAGGAGCAACTGCGGCATCCCCATCACGGAGTCGGACAGGAGGACGAGGCCGTCGTCCACGCGTCCCTTGTAGTATGCCGACAGGAGCGCGAACACGGTGGCGATCCCCGCCGACAGCCCGACCGACAGCAGCCCGATCACCAGGGAGATGCGCGACCCGGCCGCGATGAAGGTGAAGAGGTCCTTGCCCGAGGGCAGGGTGCCGAACGGGTGGAACCGGCCGTAGTCGTCGTAGCTCCACGGTCCGACGTTGGTCTGGAGGGTCCCCTTCGACTGCGAGCCGAGGTTCGCCTCGCCGACGGACGCCTCGGCGACCTCCGACCCGGTCCAGTACTGAACGGTGTGGCTGTAGGGGTTCGCGAGGTTCTGGTCGACGGTCGTCGGCCCGAGCGCGGGCGCGAACACGGCCATCGTCACGAACATGAACACGACCGCCAGCCCGAACAGCCCCCAGGTGTGGCCGCGGAGGCGGTCGACGGTGTCGTCGCGCGGGGTCCAGTCGGCGACGCGGTAGTAGGTCCGGTACCACTCGAAGCCGACGTACGCCCAGATCAGACAGGCGAACGCGTAGGCGTACACGAGGCTCACACGGACCAGCCACGCCCAGGCGGGCTGTAGCCCCAGGAACGTGCCGACGTACCGCGAACCGTTCCAGTAGCCCTGGTTCGGGATCGTCTCGCGCGACAGCAGCGTGGGGACGTTCCCGGCGGCGTCCGCCAGGCCCGCGACGGCGCCGGGGTCGTACGCGCCGGGGATCGCCTTCAGCAGGTCCGCGAGCAGCCGGAGGGTCACCTCCGCGACAGCTCCGGCCTCGACTAGGAGGAGGAGCACGGCGACGCCCACCCAGACCGCCGCGGGCCGGGGGTACGCCGCGAGCCGCGACCGGAGGGGATCGGCGTCCGCGTCCGCGAGCACGGACTCGGAGCCTGTGATCGAACTCATCGGTTCAGGCCTCCTCGTACCCGACGCGCGGGTCGATGATCGTGTACAGGATGTCCTGTGCGATGTTGATGACGAGCATGAGCACGATGAATACGAACATGAGCGTTCCGACCAGCGGGAGGTCGCCCTGGATCGCGGCCTTGAAGAACAGGAAGCCCATCCCCTGGATCCCGAAGACCGACTCCACGAGGACGGAGCCGCCGATGAGCAGGAACGCCTCGCTGGTGATGATCGGGACCAGCGGCACGAGCGCGTTGCGGAGGATGTGTTTCCAGACGAGGACGCGACGCGAGACGCCCTTCGCCCTCGCGAGGTCGATGTACTTCTCGTTTCGCGTCTCCAGGACGGCCGTGCGTCCGATCCGCATCTCGTTGCCCATCGACGCGGACCCGAGCACGAGCGCGGCTGGGAGGATCTTCTTGATCGCCGCCAGCGTCTCCCCCGGCTGAGTGACGAGCGCCCACGGCTGCCCGGCCATGTAGCTCAGCTGCGGGTTCCCCGTGACGCCGGAGGGGAGGTCGATCAGGAGCGTGTCCCAGTCGAACCCGAACAGCGTCTCCGAGGACACCAGAAGCGACAGCAGGATGACCGCGAGCCAGAAGTTCGGCATGGCGCGCCAGACGATGCCCGAGACGGACGCCAGGTAGTCGGCCAGGGTGTTCGAGCGTAACCCCGCGTAGAAGCCGAGCGGAACGCCGACGAACACGGCGATCACCACCGACCAGAAGCCGAGCCAGACCGTCCGCGGGAGGAAATCCATCACCAGGGCGTTCACGTTCGACCCGGGGTACAGCAGCCACGTCTGGCCGAGGTCGAGCGTGAACAGGTTCGTCATCCAGTCGACGTAGTGTTCCAACGGCGGTCGGTCGAGGCCGAGCTGCTCGCGGGCCGCCTCGTAGCGCTCGGTGTTCTGCGTCTGCGTGTTGCTGAGGACGTTCGCCGCCGGGTCGATGGGGCCCTGGAAGATGATGTACCAGGTCATGCTGGTGCCGAGCCACAACACCGGCACCGACATCAGCAGTCGTTTCCCCAGGTATCTCCACTTGCTCATTTGTCAGAGTCGTTTGAAGGGTATCGGGACGTTCGGACGCGTCCGAAAAAACGTTGTCAACTCCGCACGGTTCGACGGGAGGGACACGGGACCTTACTCCCGTTCGATGGTGACCGTGTTGAACGTCTGGTCCTCCATCGTGCCGGCCATGCGGACGTCGACGTCCTGCGACCAGAGGCGCTGGGTGACGGTGTGGGTCGTCGGCAACTCCTGAACCGTCTCCCAGTTGATCTCCTCGAGGATGTAGTACGCCACGTTGCGTGCGCGCTGCTCCTCCTGGCCGGGGCCCTTGTTGGGCACGTAGTTGTTGAACCACCCCTCGTCGGCGATCTTCATGTACTCCGTGAAGTCCGGGCCGCTCGCGGTCGGCGTCGAGGACGAGTAGCCCGCGGCGTCGATGGCGTTCGCGAACTCGTCGGGCGTGACGTCCTCGATGAACACCGAGGCGGTCCCCTGGCCGTCGGTGTCGGAGGCGGGCGTCACCGAGACGTGGTTCGACTCGACGGCGTCGGGCAGCTCCCCGAGGAGGTCCTCCTTGATCGTCTCGGGGTCGTTGCCGTTGAAGTCGAGCCCGGGCGCGTCGACCCGGTAGGTCCACCGGGTGAACATGAACGAGGGGTCCTCGTACGGGTGGAGGAACCGCAGGAAGTTGTCGGACTCGGGCCACTCCATCCCGTCGCCGAGCGAGAACATGTCCATCTCCCCGTTGATCGCCTTCGAGATGATGGTGCCGAAGTCGGCCTTCGTGATGTCGATCTCGATGTAGGCCGCCTGTGCCTTGTCGCGGATGCGCTTGGCGATGGAGTCCCACGCCGAGTTCCCCGAGAAGACGGTGAACTCCATGCTGTAGGTGTTGTTCTCGCCGTACCCGGCCTCCTCCATGACGGCCTTCGCGTCCTCGATGCGCGTCTCGCCGATACCGTAGGGGTAGCCGTCGGAGCCCACGTCGAGTTCGCTTCGGAACCCCTCCTCCGCGTGTTTGTCGTAGTTCTCGACGGGGTCCTCCTCGCCGCGCTTCATGAACACCGGCGGCGGCGTGAGGTGGTACGCCGGCTTCGGGAGCCCCTTGTACACCTGCTGGGCGATCTGCTCCTGGTTGAGCAGGTACGCGATGGCCTTGCGGGCCGGCTTCTCAGTTCGAGCGCAGTTGAAGACGATGTAGTCGGTGTCGAGGGCGGTCGCCTCGCCGTAGTTCACCGTCCGCCCGTCGTCGAGCGTGTACGTCCCGGTCCGGTACGTTCCCCGGTTGCGTTCGATGCTGCGGTTGTCCGGGTTGAACTGCGCGGTCGGGAAGTCGTTGAGGATGTCCAGGTTGTCGTTGACGAACCGCTGGTAGCGCGTGTTCGCCGAGCCGATCACGGTGTAGGTGATCTCGTCGATGTACGGGCCCTCCCCCCAGTAGTCCTCGAACCGCGAGAGGGTGATAGCGTCACCCTTGCTCCAGGAGTCGACCTTGAACGGGCCGGTACCCGCGAACTGCGGGCCGTCCCCCGAGGTAGAGAAGTACTCCTGGTACTCGTACTCGCCCTCGTACATGAGGCCGTCCAGCCCGTGTTTCTCGTAGTCCTTCGGGTACGCGACCGAGTTCGCGGGGATCACGCCGAACGCCCCGCCCGCTATCTGTGAGATCACCGCGTGGAACGGCGTCTCCATGTCGAACTCGAAGGTGTAGTCGTCGACCGCGCGGACCGCCAGGGAGCCGGGGACGTAGTTCGTCACCGACTCGCCGGTGTTGCCCTCGTGCTGGAGGGTGAACGTCGAGCCGACGATGTCGTCTGCGTTGCGGGTCTCCTTCGCGCCCGCGAGGCGCTCCCACGAGTAGACGAAGTCCTCGGCGGTCAGCTCCTGGCCGTCGTGGAACGTCACGCCCTCGCGGAGGGTGAACGTGTAGGTAATCCCGTCGTCGGAGACCTGATAGTCCTTCGCGAGCGACCCGACCGGCGGGAGGTCGCCGTTCGGGAACGTCATCAGTGACTCCTGATACTGGTTGTAGCCTGCCCCCGACCCCTTCGCGTTGACGGGGTCGAGCGTTTGGATCGGTCCCGGCGAGGCCATCCGGAGCGTCCCGCCGGTGTAGGACTTCTCCGGCTCCGGTGTCGCCGTCGCCGTGTCCACCGGCGTCTGCGTCGCGGTATCTGCCTCCGTGGACTGTTCGTTCGGTTGGTTGCCGGAGCAGCCCGCGAGCGCCGCCGCAACGCCCGATCCTGCCGCCGTGAGGAAGCGTCGCCGGGTGGTGTCCTCGGACATCACCTGCATACCCGGACAGGTATCCGAAATACCTTTTCATCGATCGGTACAGACGACTATGTTCGTGTGTATAGCCCGCTGTATCGCGGATCGACGGCTCGCGTCTCGGTTTCGATAGCCGACGGGCGGAAGGATCGTCCGACGACCGCTCCCGCATCGGCGGTGTTTTCCCGTCCCCGTCCGGACGCCGCCACATGGCATCCCCCGTCGAGCGCCCCGGCGCGCCGAGCGGTTCGGTCATGGCCCGCCTCGCGCGCCCCCGCACGGACGAACGGACACGCGTCGCCGTCATCGCCGACCCGCACCTCTCGACGGAGGAGCGCGGAACCTCGAAGCTGTTCGACCGCACCGAGGCGCACGTCGCGAACGCCGTCGCCGACATCGCCGAGCGCGACGTGGACGCGACGCTGTGCGTCGGCGACATCACGAAGGACGGCGAGCCGTGGAACTTCGACCGGTTCGACGAGCTGATCGCCGACCTGGAGGCGCCGTTCTACTCGATCCCCGGAAACCACGACGTGCCGAAAGAGGGGTACGACCACGAGAACCTCCCCGTGTCGGCGTTCGCCGACCGGTACGCGCCGGCGGGCGAGGGATTTCCGTTTCACGTCGCCATCGGGGGGTTGGACGTGATCGGACTCAACACGGCCGGAACCGCGGAGTGGCTCTACGACTCGCACGCCGGACGCGTCACGGACGACCAGCTGGCCTGGCTCGACGAGACGCTCCCGGAGACGGAGACGCCGCTGGTGCTCGCGCACCACAACCTCCCCGCGATGTCCGAGCAGGTGCACGAGCACCGCGACCTGGCGGAGCCGGACATGTTCGTCCCGCCGGAGATGGAGGACCCGGAGCCGTTCGCGGAGACGCTGGGACGCCACGACGTGCCGCTGCTGCTGACGGGTCACCTCCACATGCCCTCGGCCGCGCGGCAGGGGTCGCTCCGGGAGCTGATGATGCCGACCACCTGCTCGTTCCCGCAGGGCTACTGCCTGCTCGACGTCGGTCCCGAGGGGACGGAGGTCCGGTTCGTCCCCGTCGCGGACTTCGAGGGGACGGTCGTCGGCCACCGGGAGCGGTCGAGCGACTCCGTGACTGCGCGGGGACTGACCGCCATGGCCGCCGCACGGCTGGCGCAGTTCCCGCTCGTCGAGGAGTAGGGTGGCCGACCCCGACAGCCCCCCCGCGGACGACGGCGCCGGGCGGGACCGGGACCGGCCGGACCCGCCGGAGGTCGTCGCCGTCGGCGCCGCCACCGTCGACCGGACCTACCGCGTGAGCAACCTCCCGGAGGCCGACGGCGGCGCCTACGCCGACCGCGTCGAGGAGTCGTTCGGCGGCGTCGGCGCGAACGTCGCCGTCGCCGCCGCGCGCCTGGGCCGCTCGGCCGGCCTCGTCGCCCGCCTGGGGGAGGACGACGTCGGCGCGCGTGTCGCCGCCGACCTCGCCGACCGGACCGTCGAGACGGCCCGCGTCCGGCGGGCGGCCGGCACGAGCACGCACTGCGTGATACTGCGCGACGGCGACGGGAAACGGAGCATCGTGACCGCCGGCGACTCGGCCCGGCGCCTCCGGCTGGACGCCGCCGACCGCGCGTACCTCGCGGGGACGGACGCGGCGTTCCTCACCGCGTACAACCCCGAGCCGGTCCACCGCGCGGCGCTCGACCTCGCCGCAGGTGGCGACCCCGGGGCGCCGCCGGTCGTGTTCGACCTCTCGGGGCCGCTGGCCGAACTCGAGGGACGGGGGGCGACCGAGGCGACGGTCGACCGGTGGGTCCGGGCCGCGGACCTGTTCGTCGTCGGCGAGGTGGCCGCGGAGGCGTACCTCGGGTGTACCGGCCGCGAGGCGGCCGAGGAACTGCGCGCCCGCGGCGCCGACCGCGTGGCCGCCACCCGCGGCGAGGCGGGCGCGTTCCTCGCGGACGACGACGGCGTCCACGAGGTGCCCGCGTTCGACGTGGACGTCGTCGACGAGACGGGCGCCGGCGACGCCTTCGTCGCCGGCCTGATCGACCGGTGGATCCTCGCGGGCGAGGAGCCGCGCGACGCCGGCCGGGTCGCGGCCGCGGCCGCGGCCCTGAACGTCACCGCGGCCGGGGCGCGCGGCGGCCTTCCCCACCGGGCGGAGGTCGAGGCGTTCCTGACGGAGCGGTAGCTCCGATTCGGGCCGCAGTCGGTCGGTTCTCGCGAGACCACGGTCGAAGACAGATCCGACCGACGCGGAGCCGTGCCGATGCATCGTCGTCGACGCGGGCTACTCGTGGCCGCGGGCGGCGTCGACGAGGTCGCGCACGCGCGACTCCGAGACGGGGTTGCCCACGTCGCCGTCGTCCTTGAGCGCGGTGCCGACGATGACGCCGTCCGCGAGGTCGAGCAGGTCGCTCACGGAGTCGGCGGTCACGCCGCTGCCGACGAGCACCGGCGTGTCGAGGTCGTTCGCGTCGCGGCGCTCGACGGCGTGCTCCAGGTCCGAGCGGTCCGTCTCGTGCCCGGTTCCGGTGCCGCTGACCACGACCGCGTCCGCGAGGCCGCGCTCGACGCCGTCGGCGACGGACTCTGCCGTGAACCCGCGGGCCGCGATGGGCGCGGAGTGTTTCACGTCGTGGTCGGCGAGGACGGCCACGTCCGCGTCGAGCCGCTCGCGCAGGCGCATCGTCTCGTGGGCCTTCCCCTCGATGACCCCCTGGTCCGTCACGCGGGCGCCGGTGTGGACGTTCACCCGCACGAAGTCCGCCCCGGCGGCCGCCGCGACCGAGAGGTCGGCCTCGGCGTCGTTTCGGAGGACGTTCACGCCGACGGGCACGTCGACCGTCTCGACCACCGCGCGCGTCGCCCGGGTCATGCTCGCGACGACGTGCTTGGGCACGTCGTCCGGGTAGAACGGCGCGTCGCCGAAGTTCTCGACCATGACGGCGTCGACGCCGCCGGCGGCCAGGCGGCGGGCGTCGCGCTCGGCCGCCTCGAGGATCCCCGCCCGGTCGCCGTCGAACCTCGGCGCGCCGGGCAGCGCCGGCAGGTGGACCATCCCGATCACCGGCCGTCGACCGTCCGCGAACAGCGAGTCGAACATGGTGCCCGGTTCCGGGGGTCCGGGCGTGAGTCTGGCGGTTCCGCGCGCTATCGTGTCGTTCGTCGATCGACTGAATACCGACCGGGCCGGACCGGATACATCCTATTTCGCGATATCGAATGTACGGGCCGCGGACGATCCGGTTCCCGGGCAACCACCTGACGCTCGGGAGTCGGCGATCGACGTCCGGAACCGCGGTCGGTGGTGTCGGCAGACACCGAGCCCGCCCCCGATCAGGAGACGAACGAGTCGATCGTCTCCGGCCGGAACTCGAACCTCGCCCCCCCCTCTGACGACTCCGTGACGGTCACGTCCCACCCGTGGGCGTCGGCGATCCCGGCGACGATGCCGAGGCCGAGGCCCGTCCCGCCGCCGGCGGAGAAGCCGAACTCCAGGACGCGCTCGCGGTCGTCCTCGGGGATGCCGGCCCCGTCGTCGGCGACGGCGAAGCCGTGGTCCGCGGGGAGGTCGTCGACGACCGCCGTCACGTCCCGGCCGCCGTGTTCGACGGCGTTGCGGAGGAGGTTCTCAAGCAGCGTCCGTACCCGCTTGGGGTCGCCCTCCACGACGGGGTTCGCCTCGACGCGCAGGTCGGCCCCGTCGGCGTCGACGGTCGACCAGGCCGCCTCCGCGGCGTCGCCGACGGCGACGGGTTCGGGGTCGGTCACCGGGTCGTTGACCCCCCGGAGCGACTCCAGCGAGACGACCAGTTCGTGCAGGCGGTCGACGCCGCTGGCGACGGAGTCGAGGTGGCGACGGCTCCGCTCGGCGCCGTCGGGGAGCGCCTCCCGTGCGAGGTCGGCGCGCCCGTCGATCAGCTGGATCGCGTTGCGCGCGTCGTGCGCGACGGTGCTCGCGAGCGACTCCAGCCGGTCGCGCTCCTCGCGGAGGAGGCGCTCGCGCTCGGCGAGGTCGGTCACGTCCTGCCAGACCCGGACGACGCCGCCGGCGTCGCCCGGGCCGCCCCCGTGGGGAACGTGGACGACCTCGAAGGACCGGACCCCGTCTTCCGCGTCCATCTCGACGCGGTGACGCCGGTGGGATCCTTCCTCGATGGCACGGTCGGAGCGCTCCCGCACCTCGTCGGCGACGCCGTCGGGGAGCACCTCCCGGTCGCTCGCGCCGAGGATCTCCCCGCGGGGGCGGCCGAGCAGGTCGGCACAGGCGCCGTTCACGAGGCGGTAGCGGCCGTCCTCCAGCACGGCCATCGCGTCCGTTGCGTTCTCGACGAGGAGTTCGTACCGCTCCGCCTCGGCGCGCCTGTGCTCGGACTCGGTGACGTCGGCCACCGTGACGACGACGAACCGGGGATCGCCGTTCGCGTGGACCGGCGCCGCGTCGACGACGATCAGCCGCCGGGTACCGTCGGGGAACTCGATCGCGTGGTGGACGTCGTAGACCGGTTCGCCGGTCGACACCGCCGTCCGGTAGGCGAGTTCGTCGTCCGCGTACCGCCCGTCGAGGTCGACGATCTCCCAGTCGGGATCCGGGTACGGCCGCGCGTCCGCCGTCGAGGAGGGATAGCGGGCGGACTCCCCCTCGGGGTCCAGTCGGAGCAGCTCCCGGGCGCGCTCGTTCGCGTACACGATCCCGTCGTCGGTCACGTCGACGAGCAACACCCCGTTCGGGTTCGTCTCCAGCACCGTGCCGAAGAGGCGCCGCTCCGCGCGGAGGGTCTCCTCGGTCCGGTACTTCTCGACGGCCTCGCGGACGCGGTTCGCGAGCAGCGTCGTCGCGTCGGCGTCACCCTTCCGGACGTAGTCGGTGACGCCCGCGGAGATCGCCTCGCTCGCGACCGCCTCGTCGCCCTTCCCCGTGAACAGGAGGAACGGGAGGTCGGGCTCGGCGTCGCGGACGGACCGGAGGAGGTCCAGCCCGTCGCGGTCGGGCATGTCGTAGTCGCTGACGACGCAGTCGACGCTCGGCTCCGCGTCGGCGACGATCGCCTCCGCCTCGGCGGCGGCGGCCGCGGTCGAAACCGTCACGTCGTCGAGTTCCTCGGTCAGGACCCTCGCGAGGAGGTCGCGGAACCCCGGCTCGTCGTCGACACAGAGGACGTGCACGGGGCGTGCTGTCATCTCCTTCCGGTTGCGACCCCCTTCAAATAACGTTGGTCATCCCGACAGCGTCGGCCGGACCGCCGGCGGGAGACCCGCCGCGACGAACGTCCCCGGTCACTCGGGCGCGAGCGCGGTGTCGACGCCCTCCGCCAGCGCGATCTCCAGCGACCGCGTCGCCCGCGTCGCCTCCGCCTCGTTCTCCATCAGCACGGTCTCGCTCGGGAACAGGTCCTCCCCGAGCACGAGGCCGTGTTCCCGGGCCGTTCCCCCAGTCACCGTCAGGTACACGCCGAGGCCCGTCTCCGCGATGGCGGCCTCCTCCTCCTGGCCGGGGTCGGGGTAGACGAACTCGACGCCGTCGAGCGCGTCCGTCCCCAGCACCGCCTCGACGAGGCGCTCGTACCGCGGAGAGATGCACAGCGGGCCCTCGTAGTCGGCGACGAACGACCGGTCGAGGTCGACGCCCGCGGGGAGCGTCTCGGGCGTCGCCATCAGCGTGTGGCGGACGGTGTCGCCCAGTCCGGTCGCCACCCGCACGTCCGTGTCGCGGGGGTCGATCCGGGCGTTCACGTCCGAGAGGTCCGACAGCCCCTCGCGCTCGATGCCGACGACCTCCTCCAGCACCAGGTCCGCCGAGTCGAACCCGAGGGCGAACTCGTGGGTGCGCAGCGCCCGGAACGGCTCCTCGCGGCCGACGAGCAGCACGTCGCGGTCGTCGACGGCCACGAGCGCGGAGTCGAAGACGACGCGTCGCGGGTGGCCCTCGCGGTCGTCGCGCATCAGGGTGTACTCCGGGCCGCGACCGGCCGCGTCGCTGTACTCGGCCAGCCGGTCGTACACGTCCCGTTCGTCGCGGTTCCTGCCCTTCGTGACGGCCTTCTCGTACCGCAGGGTCGAGGACACGTCGTCTGCCAGCGCCGCCGCGTCGTCGCCGGCGACCGCCGCGATCCGTTCGAGGGCGGCCTCCAGCGGCCGCCCCTTCCGGGGCACGGCGACGGAGACGGGTCTGCTCATTGGCGGACTCTGGGTGCCCCCGTGCAAAAGCGGCGCGTTTCGTCCGGGCCGGCGGCCGGGCTACTCCCCGTGGTCCGCGTCGGCGTCGTCGCCCCCCTCGGCGGCGGCGCCGCCGGGACCGAACACCGACGAGAGCCGCTCGCGGAACTGCTCGAACTCGGCCAGCTCGTCGTGGACGGCCTCCATCTCCGCGCGCACCTCCGAGAGCTCGTCGTCGACCATCGCCGACACGGACTCCACCTCCTCGCCGAGGTCGCGAAGCTCCTCGCGCACCTCCGCGACCGCCTCGTCCTCGTCGGCGACCTCCTCGGCGAGGTCGTCCAGGTCCGCGCGGACCTCCGCGAGCGACGACTCGAGCTCCTCGCTCGTCTCGGCGAGGTCGTCGCCCCACGAGTCGACCTCGTCCCAGAGGGCGTCGATCTCCTCGTCGGTGGACGCCAGCTCCGAGCGCACCGTCTCGACGTCCTCGTGGAGGTCGGCGCGCTCGTCGGCGGCGTCGTCGAGCTCGTCCCACGCCGTCTCGATCGACTCGTCCAGCTCGTCGAGGTCGGCCTGCAGGCCGTCCATCCACTCGCCGGCGATGCCGTTCTCGTCGATGAACTCCTCCATCGCGTCCGCGTAGGCGGCCATGTCCTCGACCTTCGACTGGAGCCGCGAGATGCGGGCGTCGACGCTCGTGGAGTGGTCCAGTTCGAGTTCCTCCTTCAGCGTCTCGCGGTCGGCCTCCGAGACGGTTCCGGCCCGGAGTTCCTCCGCGAGCGCGGCCGCGACGCCGCCGGCGGCCGCCCCAGCGCCGGCGGCGCCCGCGGCGCCCGCCGAGCCGTCGCCCGGTTCGACGTCCGCCTCGTCGCCTCCGGCCTCGTCGGCGCCCGTGTCCGGCTCGCCGCCTCCGGCCTCGTCGGCCCCGTCGAGGTCCAGCGCGTCGTCGACCCCGCCGGCGGGCTCGGCCGGGTCGGCGGCGGCATCCGCCTCCGTCCCGTCGGCCTCGCCGGCCTCGCCGGCGTCGTCAGTTCCGTCGACGGCCGGCGCGTCGAGGTCGTCCCCTTCCCCGTCCGGCCCGTCGTCGACGTCGAGTTCGAGGACGTCGTCCGCGGCGTCCTCGTCCGAGTCGTCGGCCTCTTCCGCCGGCTCGGCCGCCCCGGCGGCGTCGGCGTCCAGCCCGAGCCCGTCGTCGCTGTCGGCGTCGCCGTCCGCATCGAGGGACAGGGGTTCGTCGGGGGTGTCGGCGGGGGCCGCGTCGTCCTCGTCGGCGTCGTCCGCGAGCGGGTCCGCCTCGTCGACGCCGAGGTCGGCCTCCGCGCCGGCGAGGTCGATCCCGCCGTCGTCGTCCGTGTCCACGTCCGCTTCCGCTTCCGCGTCGTCGTCCGTGTCGGGGTCCGCGTCGTTGCCGGCGAGCACGTCCCGGACGGCCTGCGAGGAGTCGTCGCCGATCACGTCCGCGACGTCGCCGACGGGGTCCGCGTCCTCGGCGACCTCCGCGACGGTCGGCTCGCCGAGGAAGCGCGTCCCCTCGTCGGGGTCGTCGGTCCGGATGCCGTAGACGGTCGTCACCTCCTCGCCGGGGTCGAGCCGGCGCCGGTACTCGACGCGGTGGTCCTGGTACGCAGTCCAGTGTTCGGACTCGTACTCCGGGTGGAAGCCGATCCGGTCCATCGGGAAGTCCTCCGGGATCTCGTCGACGAGGCGGAACTCCGTCGGGTCGTCCCGGTCGGACCGGAGCGTGAACTCGATCGCCGGGACGGGGAACTCGTCGGCGGTGAATCGCTTCTCGACGGTCACACCGTCGGCTTCGACGGTGACGGCGTCGTGCACGTCGGACCCCTGGGTCATGGATACAGGGACCCGGACCCGGTACAAAAACCCACCGGGCCGATTATCGGGTTCGTCAGCCGCGCCCCGCTTGCGGCGGCGGAGGAGGGCCCGACCGGCGGGGGCGGGACGGGGCGCCGCCGGCTACTCGGTGACGACCGTGACGGGGCCGTCCGCGTCGAGGATGAGCCGCTGGGTGTCGTCGCCGAACAGCGCCTTCCCCGCGGGCGAGCGCTTCCGGCCCGCGACGAACAGGTGGTCGCAGTCCCGCCTGCGCGCCTCCGTCAGCACCGACTCCGCCCGGTCGCCGACGGTCCCGACCGCCTCGTACTCCACGTCGACCCCCTCCAGCACCTCGCGGCCGATGTCGGCGGCGTACGCGCGGGCGCCCTCGACGGCCTGGCCGACGCTGTAGGTGGAGTCGCCGCGGGTGATCTGCGCCAGCTTCTCGCGCTGTTCGTCGTACTCGTCCTCGTCGGTGACGTGCAGCAGCGTCAGCTTCGCGTCGACGCCGGCGGCGAGTTTGCCCGCCTCCCGGGTCAGCCGCTTGGCGGTCTCTGTCGGGCCCACGACTGCGAGCGCGTGCTCCATGGCCGGCGTCTGTCGGGTGCGCGTGAAAAATCCCGAGGGTCCGCCGGCGTGTTGACACGCCGCACGTCCGCCGGTCCGCGGTCGCCGCTCGACCGGGAGCCGGCTCCCGTCGGCGTGGCCGCCCTCCCCCGCCTCAGCAGTCGACCCGGTCGCCGATCTCGACGATCTCCAGGCGCTCGGGGTACTCGAAGCTCCTCGCGTGCTCGTGGAGCGCCGTCGGGTCGGCGGTCAGGCCCTTCCACATGTCCCAGTGGCTCGGGAGCAGGCGATCGGCCCGCAGGGCCTCGGCGATCTCGACGGCCTGGTTCTCGTCGCAGTACCACCGCGTCCGCTTCGGCTCGCGCGTCTCCTTGTCCGGCACGCGGCCGACGCTCCCGAACGCGACGACGGCGAGGTCGACGTCGTACTCGTCGCCGAGGTCGGCGAAGCCGTCGTGGGGCTTCGTGTCGCCGCCGTGGAAGACCGTCGCGTCGCCGTACCGGATCACGTAGCCGACGGGGTGGGTCGCGTCGGCGTCGCTGACCTCCACCACGTCCACGTCGAACCCCCCGACGGAGAACGAGTCGCCCTCGGCGACCTCGACGAGCTGGTCGTCGGTCACCTCCCAGTTCTCGGTCCACCCCTCCTCCTCCGTCACCGCGAGGGAGTCGTCGGCGGCGTAGAACTGCGCCCCGGAGTTGGCGAGGATCGGCGCCTGCGAGGGGCCGTGGACGTGGTCGGTGTGCTCGTGGGTGGCGAGGACGGCGTCCGCGTCGTACACGTCGTGCGGATCGAACGGCACCGGGATCATCCGGACGGTGCGCGGCGGGTCGCCGAGGCCGACGTAGGGGTCGATCCACAGGCTGGTCCCGTCGCCCGCCTTCAGGACGAAGCCGTTGCAGCCGAGGTACCACAGCGCCACGCCGTCGGGCTCGGCCGCCTCGACGGTCCGCGGCAGCCAGTCGCCCCAGTCGGATGCGATCGTCGGGTCGCTCGCGTCGCTCATGCGCCGTCGTTCCGGGGGGCGGCGGTAATGCCTATCGGCTCGCCGTGCGGTCTCGGCGTCGGCCTGCCGTCCGGTTATGCACACGGTTCGGGACGGTAAGCCGGCAGGTAACTATGCGACCTGATACCGTGCCCGGAAAGCATATGCCGGAGAGCGCGAACGACGACGACATGGCGACGGGAGCACGGCGGACGCTGGAGTTCGCGGCGATGCGGCACAACATCGCCGAGTGCGTCACCCTGGTCGACGAACAGACGTTCGGGCGTCCGGCGAAGTGAGGCCGCGCGCCGGGTCGACACCGGCGGTCCCGCCCGTTCGACGGCCGCCTCACGGGTCGGTCGCGACCGACCTATCGTCCCTTCCAGGACCGGTAGATGTCGTGGCCGACCATCCCGATCCCGGGGAGGCCGACGACCCAGTTGATCAGGCCGCCGAGCACCGGGATCGCGGTCACGAGCGCCAGCACGAGCGCGCCGACCAGCACCTCGGAGCCGCCGGGGTCGTCCCCGCCGGTGAGGAGGCTGCCGACGACGCCCACCATCACGGCCGAGCCGACGATCCCCACGACCGCGAGGACGATCACCCCGGGGATGGCCACCACCAGCCCGATGATCGTGATCGCGAGGATCGCCAGCGCGATCGGGACGCCGACGCCGACGATCAACCCCCACACGACCGTCTCTGCGGGGTCGTCGCGGAACTCCCCGAGCTTTCGCGCGGCGTACTCTGGGCCGAGCGCGACGAGCGCGCCGCCCAGGAGGAGGTTGACCACGAACCCCGCGCCGAAGCTCACCGCGAGCCTGGTCCCGAGGTCGAGCGACGACCGCGGGTCGTTCACCCCGGGCTGAGCGGCCGCGACGCCGACGGCGGCGGCGACGAACGCGAGGGTGCAGAGCGCGCCGACCGCGCTGCGGGCTGTGCGTGCGGAGGGCTTCGCTGCGGAGGGCATCGAACGTGGCAGGTATCCGAGGGGACGAATAGCTTCCGGTCCGTCGGCGGCCCCCGCGGCGGCGGAGTGCCGGGGACGGCGACGGTCGGTCCTCTCCCCTACCAGGTGCCGTGAAAGGTGTCGAACTCCAGGTCCTCGAGCGGCTTGTTCCCGACGGCGATCTCGTACTCGCCGGGGGTGAGCATCGGCTTGTGGAACTGCGGGCCGTCGTCGGTCGTGATGCGCGGACAGCCCGTGTTGACGAACGCGTCGAAGTCGAAGTTGCGCAGGCGGTCCGGCGTCACCTCGTCCATCGTGATGAGGTGGGCGTTCTCGTTCTCCTCGACGATCTCCTCGGCCGTCTCCCAGCGGCCCTGGCCGATCTTGGTGCAGAAGATGACGCCGAAGGTGTCGGCGTCCATCGCGCGGTGGACGGCGCCGTAGCGCTGCTTGAGGAACTTCTCGGTGTCGGCGATCGTGACGACGTTGTTGACGGGGTCGCCGATGACGACCGTCTTGTCGGGGTGTTCCATCGCCAGCCCGAGCGGGTGGAACTTGCCGCCGCCGACGTACAGCACCTGGTCGGCGTCGATGTCGGCGCTGGCGTAGTTGCACCCGAGCACCTGCCCCTCGTGGGTGAGGCGGTCGTCGCCGCGGCGGGTGTGGACCTCGTAGCCGCGCTCCTCCAGCCACTCGACCATGTCGCCGAAGAGGTTCATGTGCTGGGCGGTCGTCACCAACCCGACGTCGGGGTCGTCCTCGGGGTCGGCGAGCTCCTCCAGCGACTCCTCCATGATCGGGAAGGGGTCGACGTTCGAGAAGAGGGGGACGTAGATGATCTTGTCCGACTCCTTCATCGGCGAGTGGCCGAAGTGGACGAACACGTCACACCGCCGCATCAGGTAGGTGTCGAGGTCGCAGGCGCCGTAGCACGGCTGGCCGGAGATGAGGTACGTGACGTCCTCGGTCAGCTCCCGGAGGTCGTCGGCGACCGCGGGCGCGCGGCGCTTCAGGCCCTCGGGGAACTGGAGACCGACTTTGTCGGCGTCGCGCTCCTCGACCGCCTCGACGATCCGGTCGAGCTCGTAGTCCCACTCGCGGTCGTGTTTGAGCGACATCCCCGTGTTGGTGAGGTCGCCCTCGCTCCGCTGGCTCATTGCACCCCGCTAACTACCGGAGGCGGTTAAGGGGTCCGCTCCCCGGATCCCCGCGCGAACGGCTCGCACGGCCCCGGTACACCCTTTAGGCCCCCCGACGCAGTCGTCGACGTGACCGGACACCGGCCCCCCGCCGTCGACGGCGGATCCCCGTCTGCCCGCGGAACGACGTTCCACGTGGTCGACGTGTTCGCCCGCGACGGCGAGCGCTTCACCGGCAACCAGCTCGCCGTGTTCCACGACGCCGCGGACCTCCCGGACGACGAACTGCTCGCGCTCACCCGGGAGACGAACTTCTCGGAGTGCACCTTCGTCGAGGGGACGACGGACGGCGGGTTCGACGTCCGCATCTTCGACCCGGCCGAGGAGATCCCGTTCGCGGGCCACCCGACGCTCGGCACCGCGGCGGTCCTGCGCGAGTTGGTCGGGGACGACCCGACGGGCCGCGGCGAGCCGGCGACCCCCGGCGACGACGGCGCGGACGCCGCCCGCGACGATGCCGCGACGGACCGCGGCGCCGTCGGCGACGAGCTGACGCTGAACCTCGGCGTCGGCCCGATCGACGTGTGGGTCGAACGCGCCGACGGCGGCGACCGCGATGGCGGCGACCACGACTGCGCCGACACGGCGAGCGACGACGCCCGCGAGGAATACTGGATGCGCCAGGTCCCGCCCGAGTTCGGGGAGACGGTCCCCGCCGAGGTCGCCGCGGACGTGCTCGGCCTCGACCCCGCCGATGTCGACGCCGAGTACCCAGTGCAAGCGATGTCGACGGGGCTCCCGACGCTGGTGGTCCCGCTCGCGTCGGTCGACGCGGTCGAGCGCGCGGCCACGACCGAGCCCGCGTACGGCGAGTTCATCGACGAGCACGGGGGTCACAACGTCCTCGCGTTCGCCCGCGGCGGCGTCGACGGCGGCGACCTCCACGCGCGGGTGTTCGCGGACTGGGCGGGGGTCCCCGAGGACCCCGCGACCGGGTCGGCCGCCGGCTGTCTCGCCGGTTGGCTGCTCGAACACGGCTACCTCGGGGCGGGGCCGGTCGCGGCGACCGTCGAGCAGGGGTACGAGCTGGGCCGGCCCTCGCGGCTTCGCCTCCGCGCCCACCGCGACGCGGACGGGGACCCGACTGTCGAGGTCGGCGGCGCGGTCGTCCCGGTCGCCGAGGGACGGCTGCTGTAGCTCGCCGGGCGTCGACGTCTCCGGCCGGGTCGGTGGCGCAACGCCGCCGCGGCGCGACGGCACCCTACCTCGGCTACGCGATGTCGCGGGAGGTGTCGATGGCGACCTGCTCCTCCAGCTTCAGTTTCACCGTCTCGTCGAGCGCGCGGCCGCCGCGGAACTTCGGGACGGCGAGCTTGTTGATCACGTCGTTGCCGCGGACCTGCGTGTCGAGGTCCCACACGACGTCGGCGACGTGCTCGGTCATCGCGCGGTTCCGCGGCTCGTCGCCGCCCTTCATCGCGTGGAGGAACGCGACGCTGTCGGTGTTGACCATCGTGGTCTGCAGTTCGTTGAGGAAGCGCCGGTACCGCGAGCGCTCGGTCCGCTCCAGCGGGTCGAGCGCGTCGACGATCAGGTTGGCGTTCTCGGGGAGCGCGCCGATCAGCCTGTTGGCGGCGTCCAGCGGGGCGTCGCCGCCGACGTCCCGAACCGTCGGCGTCCCGACCCGGGACTTCGTCCGCTGGATGGCGTCGGAGACGGCCTGGTCCGAGCGCAGCGTCGTGAGGTACAGCGTTCCCCGCGCGGCCGTGAGTTCGTACAGCAGCAGCTCCGACTGGCTCGCCGGGTCCGCCGAGAACAGCACGATGCTGCCCGCGGGGATCCCCCCGTCGAGCCGGCGATCGAGCACCTCGATGCCGGTCGGGAGCCGCTGGGCCATGCCCCAATCTGACTACCTACTGGGACATAACCGTTTCCTCGCGTCAGACGCCGCGCACGCGGGCCGGCGCCTCGACCGCCAGCGCCGCCGCCGCCTCCGCGTACGCTGCCCGGACCCGCTCGTCGTCGAGCGGGGGCGCCGACCCGCGGGGCACGGACGCGACGACCGGGCAGCCGAGCGCGTCGGCGACGCCGGGCGGGACGGCGGTCGCTCGGGTCACCGCCGCGGCGACGACGGGCGTCCCGAGCGCCCGGGCCATCCCGGCCGTCTTGACGGCGTCGCGCACCGCCGCCGCGCACGGCTCGGTCACGAGAACGGCTCCGTCGGCGACGCCCAGCGGGGCGACGGCGTCCGGTCCGGCGCCCGCGGGACAGTCGACGAGGACGACCGTCCCCTCCGGGGTGTCCCGCCGGATCGCCCGAAGGACGCGACCGGGGTCGCGCTCCGCGGGCGTCGCCGGCGCGGGGAGCACGCGCACGTCGGCCGCGTCGCGGTGGCCGTCCGCGTCGTCGAGACGGAACGCGACCGAGAGCGGCGACGCCGCGGCCTCGCCGTCGGTGAACTCCGTCCGCCGTGGTCCGCCCGCAAGCGCGCCCAGATCCGGGAGGTCCCAGTCGGCGTCGACGGCGACGACCGCCGTGCCCGCCGCCGCGAACGCCCGCGCGAGCCCGAGCGTCGTCGTCGTCTTCCCCGTGCCGCCCTTGCCGCCGGTGACCGCGAGCATGGGGGCGGCTGCGTCGCTATCGGGTTTCAACTCTCGCGAAGCGAACGGGCGTCGCGGGCCGACCGAACGGGGAACGAACCGGGGTCGCCGACCGGGCGGCTCAGTCCTTACAACAGCCGCCGGCTTCGCCGCCGAAGTCGACGTCGAGGGGCGCGGAGACGGCCTCGTTCAGCGTCTCCAGGCGGTCCTGTAGGTCGTCCTGCGCCGCGACGTACTCCCGCATCACGTCCAGCGAGTGGAGTTCCTGCTGGGCCGCCTGTACCTTCTCCATCGCCTCCTGATCCGCACGTCCGGCCTGGCGGGCCATCGCGAACTCCTGACGGAGCTGCTCGAACTCGGAGATGCGCTCCTGGGCCTCCTCGTCGTCGCGCACGGCCGCCTTCGCCTCCTCGAAGCGCCGGTACTCCGGCGTCTCGGCTATCGCCTCGCCCAGCTCCGCCGCCAGTTCCTCGACGGGGTCGTCCGCCGCCGCGGCCTCGGGGGCGTCCGTCTCGATGCTCATGGCTCGCCTTGGAATCGGTCGCTGTTAAGCCCCGCGACTGTGGACACGGCGGTGGACGGGGATCGATCGCCGCCCCCAAGTCGCGGGACCGTCGGTCGCGACAGCCGGGGTCGGTCACGTCGCCACGGCGTACGCGCCGGCGGCGAGGGTGACCACGACGACGAGGACCGTCCAGTTCCGCGGCGTATCGAACGACCCGTACGGTCCGCCCTTGCGGGTGAACAGGTACGCGAAGTAGACCACGAGCGGGGCCACCCGTGCCGCGAGGGGGACGGGGACGCCGGCGAGCAGGTCGAGCCCGACGGTCAGCGCGACCGCGCCGAGGGCGGCGGCGCCGGCGACAGCGAGGTCCTCGCGTGCGTCGCTGAGATCCATCTGTGGGTGGATGGGTGAAGCGGAAGTAATCGGTGTCGGTTCAACGGGGCGACCGCGCGAGCGGGGTTACTCCTCGGCGTCCTCGAGCTCCTCGACGAGTTCGTCGGCGTCGACGTCGACGTCGTCCATGTCCACGTCGTCGAGGGCCTCCTCGATGTCCTCGCCGCCCATGCCGCCGCCCATACCGCCCATCATGCCGCCCATACCGCCCATCATGCCGCCGCCGGAGCCGTCGATGACCTCCTCGATGACGACCCGGTCGAGGTCCAGCCGGCCCATGATGTCCTGGGCGATCTGCTGCTTCGAGAACATCCACTGCTGGTTCATCTGCATCATCGGCGTCGCCTCGATGTACAGCGAGCGCTTCTCGACCTCCTTCGTCTCGGTCTCGCGCTCGACCTCGCCGGTCTCCTCGTCCTCGTGGGCCTCGACGGTGACCTCCTCCTCGACGGTCTCGGTCTCGATGCGGACCTCGGGGGCCTCCTGGAGGTACATGCCGATGAGTCCGGCGGCCTTCTCCTCGTCGTCGTCGACGAGCCCGACGATCTCGTAGTCGTACTCCAGGTCGTCGCCGGCCAGCGGGTGGTTGAAGTCGACGCGCGAGCGCCCGCCGATGACCGTCTCGACGTAGCCCTGCTCGCCGTCGATGGTGACCTGCGCGCCGGGGTAGCGGTCGTCCTCGGGGATCTTCTCGGCGCTCACGGTGCGCACGTCGTCGGGGTCGAACTCGCCGAACGCCTCCTCGGCGGGCACGGTGACGACGTTCGAGTCGCCGACCTCGCGGCCGACGAGGTCGTCGTCGACGGAGGCGAAGACGTGGCCCTCGCCGACGACGACGGTGCGCGGGGAGAAGTCGTACTCGTCGTCGTCGATGCCGGCCTCCTCGGCGACCTCCTTCGAGGTCGTGTCGACGACCCGGCCCTCCTCCTCGTCCTCGCCGGGCACGGTCCGGACGGTGTACTCCAGCCGGACGAAGTCGCCGTTCTCGATCCCGTCGGCGGACTCCTCGGTCTCGACCTCGGCGTCCTCGCTCGCCTCATCGCCGGCGTCGGCGGCCTCCGCCGCCTCCGCCTGCTCTTCTTCGCTCATGTCCGGACCGTCGCTCGTCCGCTTCTTAACACTCACGTTTCGGCCGGACGGCAGATCCCGCCCGATCGGGCCGAGACGGCCCGCCTCCCGGCGGCTCGCGACACGCTTTTCCCCCGCCCCGCGGACCGTCGGCGTATGGACGAGGTGGGCGGATGTACGAGGTCGAGGTGAAGGTGCGCGCCGACCACGACGCGGTGCGCGACCGACTCGCCGACCGCGACGCCGACCGCCTGCGCACCGTCGAGCAGGTGGACACGTACTACGACGCGCCCCACCGCGACTTCGCGGAGACGGACGAGGCGCTCCGGCTTCGCCGGGAGACGGTCGTCTCCGGAGGGGACGCCGGCGACACGGACGGCGAACCGTCGACGGAGACGAGGGTCACCTACAAGGGGCCGCTCGTCGAGGCCGAGTCGAAGACCCGCGAGGAGTTCGAAACCGGCGTCGCCGACGCGGAGGCGACCGAGGGGATCCTCGCGGGGCTGGGCTTCGAACCCGCCGCGACCGTCGAGAAGGACCGGGCGTTCTACGCGCTCGACGGCTACACCGTCACCCTCGACGAGATACCCGGCCTCGGACAGTTCGTCGAGGTCGAGCGCGAGGCCGAGGAGGCGGACATCGAGTCGGTTCGCGAGGGCGCCTACGACGTGCTCGCCGACCTCGGGCTGGACCCCGACGAACAGATCCGGACCTCCTACCTCGGCCTGCTGCTCGCGTCGCAAGATTCGCCAGATAATACTCGGTAGTTATCTCCGACGGCGTATCTGTTTTCGCAAGTTATAGTTCGGCCCGTCTCCTCACCGCGACTAATGAGGAACATCCAGGTCTCCGAGCTCGACCGACGCGCGGTCGAGGACCAGGAGGTAGAGATCGTCGAGCGAAAGGGGATCGGCCACCCCGACTCCATCTGCGACGGCATCGCGGAGGCCGTCTCCCGCGGCCTCTCACAGCTGTACCTCGACCGCGTGGGGAAGGTGCTCCACTACAACACCGACGAGACACAGCTCGTCGCCGGGCGTGCCGCGCCCTCCTACGGGGGCGGGGAGATGCTCGACCCGATCTACGTGCTCATCGTCGGTCGGGCGACCAAGACGTACGAACTCGACGACGGCACGGAGCTGACGCTCCCCGTCGAGCGCGTCGCGCTGGAGTCGGCCCGCGCGTACCTGGAGGAGCACGTCCCCGAACTGGACGTCGGCACCGACATCGTCCTCGACGTCGACCTGGGCGAGGGCTCGGGGGACCTCCAGGACGTCTTCGGCGAGGAGGACGCGCAGGTGCCGATGGCCAACGACACCTCCTTCGGCGTCGGCCACGCGCCGCTCACCGAGACCGAGCGGATCGTCCTCGACGCCGAGCGCGAGCTCAACGGTCCCTACGCCGACGAACACCCCGAGCTCGGCCCGGACGTGAAGATCATGGGCAAGCGTGAGGGCGACCAGATCGACATCACCGTCGCGGCGGCGATGATCGACGCCCACGTCGGCGGCCTCGACGACTACCGCGAGGCGACCGAGCGGGTCGAGCGGTTCGTCACGGATCTCGCCGAGGACTACACCGACCGCGAGGTGCACGTCGACGTGAACACGGCCGACGACTTGGAGGAGGGCTCCATCTACCTCACGACGACCGGGACCTCCGCGGAGCAGGGCGACGACGGCTCCGTCGGCCGCGGCAACCGCGCGAACGGACTGATCACGCCGAACCGCCCGATGAGCATGGAGGCCACCTCCGGCAAGAACCCCGTGAACCACATCGGGAAGATCTACAACCTCCTGTCGACGGACATCGCCGAGGCCGTCGTCGAGGAGGTCGACGGCATCCGCGACCTGCAGGTCCGACTGCTCTCACAGATCGGTCGTCCCATCGACGAGCCCCACGTCGCCGACGCGCAGGTCGTCACCGAGGAGGGTGTCGCCGTCTCCGACATCGAGGCCGACGCACGCGCCATCATCGACCGGCGCCTCGCGAACGTCACCGACGTGACCCGCCGGGTCATCGAGGGCGACCTCTCGACGTTCTGAGCCGGCGCGGTCGCTCGGTCCCCGCCTACCCCCGCGTCGGTTTCGCGTACACCCGGCGGTGACCGTTCGCGCGGCGGCTCCGCCGGGGATTTCGCTCCCCGCCACGCGGCGATCCTCAGGTCACGCGGGGGGTGGCCCCGTCTTCCCGCAAAAGGGTTCGCGCCGCCTCGGGTCGCGCTCGTCCCCGCCGCTCGCTCGTTCCCGTCTCAGTCGCCGCCGAGTTCCCGAGCGAGGTACGTGGCGATGTCCGTGTCCGCGGACTCGACGAACCGGGCGACCTCCTCGCCGTCGGCGAAGACGATCACCGTCGGGATGCGGGTGACGCCGTACTCGTCCATGCCCGGCCCCTCCTTCTCGCCGTCGACCTTCTCGACGGGGTACTGCTCGACGCGGTCGGCGGGGACGCCGGCGGCCTCCAGGGCCGCTGCGAAGCCCGGCAGTTGTCCCGTGCAGTCGGGGCACCAGTCGCCGCCCCAGACCTTGTACGTCAGGCCGTCGGCACCGAGGGCCGCGGCCACGTCGGGGTCGACGTCGGCCGCGTCGTCGGGCTCCATCGTCGCGAGCGTCGCGCTCATACCGGATCTGGATCGCCGACCCGGTTAAGCGCGACGCCGGCGGCAGACCCGACGGACGGAAGGTTTCCGGACCCTCCGGGGTGCGCCCCGCCACGCTCGTGCGCTCCGACCGCCCGAGGGCTTGCCGGCGACGCGGGTGGCTTTAGGCGCGACGCGAGTATCCGGGGTATGGACGATTCCGTACTCGACACCGTCGGCTCGCCGCTCGTGCGGGTCGACTCCCCGCCCGGCGCGACCGTCGCGGCGAAGCTGGAGTCGCGCAACCCGGGCGGATCGGCGAAGGACCGCCCGGCGTTGCGCATGATCGAGCGCGCGGAGGCGGACGGGACGCTGGAACCGGGCGACGAACTGGTCGAACCCACCTCCGGCAACACGGGGATCGGACTGGCGATGGTCGGCGCGGCGAAGGGGTACGACGTGACGCTCGTGATGCCGGCCTCCAAGAGCGAGGAGCGCCGGCGGATCATGGCGGCCTACGGCGCCGACCTCGAACTCGTCGACGGCGATATCGACGCCGCGAAGGAGCGCGCCGACGAGCTGGAGGCCGAGGGAAAGGTCCAGCTCAGACAGTTCGAGAACGCGGCCAACCCCGACTCCCACTACGAGCTGACGGGCGGGGAGGTGCTGGAACAGCTCGACGGCCGGGAGCCGGACGCGCTCGTCGCGGGCGTCGGCACCGGCGGCACGGTCACCGGGATCGGCCGCCGGCTCCGCGAGGAGTTCCCCGCGATGGACGTGGTCGCGGTGGAGCCGACCGACTCCGCGGTCCTCTCGGGCGAGGAGCCCACCGCCGACTCCTTCCAGGGGATGGGCCCGGGGTTCGTCAGCCCGAACCTCGACACGGACCTCCTCGACGGCGTGCTCACCGTCGACGTCGAGGAGGCGGAGGCGGAGTGCCGCCGGCTCGCCCGCGAGGAGGGGATCCTCGTCGGGCAGTCGTCGGGCGGGTCGAACGTCCGCGCACGCGACGTGGCGGCGGCGTTCGCCGCCGGCGACGACCCCGGCTACCGCGACGTGGCCGTCGACGGGTGGGAGCCCCGGGAGGACGACAGGGTCGGCGTCGCCGGCGACGACCCGCTCGTGCTCACGGTGTTCTGGGACTCCGGCGAGCGATACATGTCGACCGGGCTGTACGACTGAGCGGGCGGGAGGGACTCGGCGCCCGGACGGCACCCGCGGTCGCTCAGTTCTCGAACTCCTCGCGGGTGACGCGGACGCCGACTGTCTCGTCCACGTCCCGGAGGTCGTACTCCGGGAGCTCCGCGTCGTCGCTGCGGGCGAGGTACATGGGCTCGACCAGCCGGCCCTCCTCGACCCCGTACAGCTTCAGGAAGCGGTCGGTCTCCTCGCGCCGGATCGCGTCGTTGCGGACGGCGGTCGCCAGTTTCCGGGAGAGCCACTCCTCGCTCGACACCGACGGCTCCCGGATCAGCACCTCGTCGGCGAACCGCACGAGGTACCAGTTGAGGTCGTTGCACAGCGACACCGCCGCGCCGAGGCTGACGGTGTCGAGGGCGACGGCGTTCTCGTAGGGGGCCCGGAGGTCGTACGTCGCGAGCGCGTCCCGCGCCGTCTCCCGCGAGAGCAGCTCGTAGCGGAGGTCCACCTCGGGGTCGCCGACGAGACAGACCGTGGTCATACGACCGCGTCGCCGCCGGCGGGCAAAGCGGTTACGCTCCCCGGGCGGACGGCGCGGTCCACCGACCCCTCCTCCCGGGGCGGACGCGAGGGTGGCGGGACCCGTCGCTCACTCCTCGGCGGCCCACTCCAGCGCCGCCCGGAGGTCGTGGTTCGGGGGCGAGCACGTGAACTCCCGGCAGGCGTACGCGGTCGGCTCGCCGTCGCGGGCCTCGCGTCCCCGCCAGACGGGCGGCGCCTCGTCGACGCCGATCCGCTCCAGCCACGGGTCGAGCGCGTTGTCCGTCGGCGGGCGCGGCGCGACGAGGACGCCGGGGAGGTAGCGGCCGGCGAGGGTGTCCCACCACTCCTCGGGCAGGTCCTCGCAGGCGAGCGTCAGCTCGAACGGCCCGCTCTCGGCGCGGGCGGCCGCCAACGCCAGCGTGACGTGTTCCAACGGCGCCGCCGTCACGTCGTCCGCGTGCGTCGCGAGCACGTCGCGGGCGACGTCCTCGAAGCCCTCGTCGGGCGCGAAGGGGTCCAGGTCGAGCAGCAGCCGCGTCGCCACGCCGAGGCTCGACGGCGTCGACGCGTCGGTCGGCTCCTGCGGGCGGACGACGAGGTCCTCGGCGTCCTCGGGGGTCGCGTAGATGGTGGCGTCGTCGGCGTCGTAGAAGGCGTCGACGACGACCCGAGCGAGGTCGAGCGCGAACGCGAGGTGGTCCACCTCGCCGGTGACGCCGTACAGCTCCAGCGCCGCGCGCCCGAGGTACGCGTAGTCCTCCAGGTAGCCGATCCCCTTCACCTCGCCCTCGCCGACGTCGTCGCCCTCGGTCTCGATGTAGCGCCGGCCGAGCCGGTCGCCGTCCCAGAGGTGCTCGCGGACGAACCCGAGCGCGTCGACCCCGCGGTCGGCCAGCGACGGGTCGAGCGTGCGCGCGCCGGCGGCGAACGCCGATATCGCGAGCCCGTTCCACCCCGCCAGCACCTTCTCGTCGCGGGGCGGGCGCTCGCGGGTCGCCTCGCGGCGGTCGAACAGCGCGGTCCGCGCCCGCATCAGCCGCTCGCGGACGTCCTCGACCGCGAGGTCGTACTCCTCGGCGAGGTCGGCGACCGGGCGCGACCGCGTGAGCACGGTCGTGCCGCGCTCGAAGTTGCCGCCGGGCTCGACGCCGAAGCGGTCGCACACGAGGTCGGCCGTCTCGCCGTCGTCGAGGCCGGCGGCCGCCAGCGCCCCGGCGACGGAGTCGGGCGTCCACACGTAGAACTCGCCCTCGCCCTCGCCGGAGTCGGCGTCGAGGGTGCCGTAGAAGCCGCCCTCGGGGTGGGAGAGCTCGCGGTCGAGGAACGCAAGCGTCTCCTGTCCCACGAGGCCGTACGTCGGGCGCCCGAGCAGCCGGTGGGCGTCGAGGTAGACCCGCGCGAGTTCGGCGTTGTCGTACAGCATCTTCTCGAAGTGGGGGACCACCCACTCGCGGTCGGTGCAGTAGCGGTGGAAGCCGCCGCCGACCTGGTCGTAGAGGCCGCCGTTCGCCATCGCGTCGAGCGTCTCGACGGCGACGCTCAGCGGCTCCTCCCGGCCGCTGCGGGCGTATGCCTGCATGAGCAGGTCGAGCCGGCCGGTCTGGGGGAACTTGGGGCCCTGACGACCGAATCCGCCGTGTTCGCGGTCGGCGCTCCGGAGCGCGGCGGTCACGGCGCCCGAGAGCACGTCCGCGTCGGGGAGGCCGTCGGCCGCCCCGCCCTCTCCGGCGTCGGGGGCGTCGCCCGCGGCGTCCGCCGCGGCCCCGCCGTCTCCGCCGGTCGACTCCAGCTCGTCGCGCGCGGCGGCGGTCCACTGCTCGGCGCGCGCCTCGACGTCCTCGCGCTGGTCGGGGTCGTTCCAGGAGTTCGCGAGGTTGCGACAGACATCGAGGAAGCCGGGCATCCCCTGGCGTCCCTCGCGCGGGAAGTACGTCCCCACGTAGAACGGCTTCCCGTCGGGCGTGAGCCACGCCGAGAGCGGCCAGCCGCCGCGACCGTTCACCAGCTGACAGACGGTCTGGTACACACGGTCGAGGTCGGGGCGTTCCTCGCGGTCCACCTTCACGGGGACGAACTCCTCGTTCAGCACCGCCGCGACGGCCTCGTCCTCGAACGACTCCTCCTCCATCACGTGACACCAGTGGCACGCGGAGTAGCCCACCGAGAGGAATATCGGCACGTCCCGCTCGCGGGCGGCCGCGAGCGCCTCCTCGTCCCACGGCTGCCAGTGGACCGGGTTGTCCGCGTGTTGGCGCAGGTACGGGCTGGCCTCCTCCCCCAGCCGGTTCCGCGCCGTCGGATCGCTCATTGTCGGGGCGTCGGCGTCGGGACGGATAAGCGGGGCGGCCGCGGCACGGGCGCGGCGGCTCGCTCTCGTCGGCGACCTCGCGGGTCGTCGTCCCCTCGACGACCGATCGATGCACGAACGCGTACAACAACTGTCGGTGAGACCGCAACGGTTACACTCCCGTGTATTGATCCGTCGACCATGTCGGAGACAGTTCTCCTCGTCGGCGGCGGCGGCCGCGAGCACGCCATCGCCCGCGCGCTCGCCGACGACTGTACCCTGTACGCCTGTGCGAGCAACCGGAACCCGGGCATCGCGTCGCTGGCCGACGGGTTCGAGCAGGTCGGCGAGCGCGACGCCGACGCCGTCGTCGCCTACGCCGAGGACACGGGTGCGGATCTCGCGGTGATCGGCCCCGAGTCGGCGCTGGAGGCCGGCGTCGCCGACGCGCTCGACGCGGCGGGCGTGTACACGTTCGGCCCGCGCGCCGACGAGGCCCGCATCGAGACGGACAAGGCGTTCCAGCGGCGCTTCCTCGACGAGCACGACGTCCCCGGTAACCCGGACTACGAGACGTTCCACTCCGCGGAGGCGGCCGCCGAGTACGTCCGCGAGTACGACGGCGACGTGGCCGTGAAGCCGGTCGGCCTCACCGGCGGCAAGGGCGTCCGCGTGACGGGCGACCAGCTGACGACGGAGGCGGCCGTCGACTACGTCCTCGACGCCGAGTGGGACGACTGGGTGGTGGAGGAGCGCCTCGTCGGCGAGGAGTTCACCGTGCAGGCGTTCGTCGCGAACGGGGAGGTCCGGACGACGCCCGCGGTGCAGGACCACAAGCGCGCCTACGAGGGCGACGAGGGCCCGAACACCGGCGGGATGGGGAGCTACTCGGACACGGATTTGACGCTCCCATTCATGACCGAGGTGGACTACGAGGACGCCGTCGAGATCATCGAGTCGGTGGTCGACGCCCTCCCGGGGTACAAGGGCGTCCTGTACGGCCAGTTCATGCTCGGCGCCGACGGCCCGAAGGTGGTGGAGTTCAACGCCCGCTTCGGCGACCCCGAGGCGATGAACACCCTCCCGGTGCTGGAGACGCCGTTCCTCGACGTGCTGACGGCCGCCCGCGACGGCGAGCCGCTGCCCGAGCTGACGTTCTCGGGCGAGGCGACCGTCTGCAAGTACGCCGTGCCGGCGGGCTACCCGGTCGAGCCGGAGGCCGGCGAGCGCATCGAGGTCGACGAGGCGAGCGTCGGCGACGCCCTCCTCTTCTACGCGAGCGTCGACCAGCGGGAGGACGGCCTGTTCACGACCACCTCGCGGTCGTTCGCGGTCGTCGGCCTCGGCGACTCCATCGCCGCGGCGGAGGCGGACGCGGAGTCGGCGCTCTCGGTCGTCGACGAGGGGTTCCACGTCCGCCACGACATCGGGACCGCGGAGCTGGTGCAGTCGCGGGTCGACCACATGGCGGAACTGCGCGGCGAGTAACGCCGGGCGACCGCGCCGCGCCGCTCCGGGGCGCGGATCCCTCCGTCCCGTTCCCGCCCGCCGCGCCTCCGCCGGATGTCATCCCCGCCCGCCGGCGAGTTCCCGCGCGTCGTCGCTCCGGGCGAGCGCGACCATCGCGAGCGTGCCGACCGCCGGCCCGACCGCCAGCGGCGCGAACGCCCACCGCCAGCCGACCGCGTCCGCGACGACGGGCGTGAGCTGGATCGACGCGACCGTCAGGAGAAAGCCCACCGCCGTCTGGAGCGTGAGCGCCGAGCCGACGTACTCGTCGTCGGCCAGCTCCGAGACGGCCGCCGAGAACTGCGCGGAGTCGGCGACGATCAGGAACCCCCACAGGAGGACGAACGGCGCGATCAGGACGGTCGGAGCGCCGAAGGCGACGCCCGCGAGCAGGCACGCCAGCCCGGAGCCGACCATGCTCACGGAGGTGACGGTCGTGCGGCCGACGCGGTCGGCGGCGGCGCCGAACGTCCACGCGCCCACGCCGCCGATCGCGATGGCCCCGAACGCGAGCAGGGAGCCGAGCGCGCCGGCGGCGTCGACGCCGCGGGACGCGTAGCTTGCGGCGAGGTAGACGGGGAGCCACGTCCAGACGGCGTACAGCTCCCACATGTGTCCGAAGTAGCCGAGGTCCGCCAGCACCACCCCGCGGTCGCGGGCGATCCGGACGACGGCCCGCGGGTCGAACGCCGACGAGGGCGAGACGTGGGGGCCGTCCTCGAAGAACAGCACGAGCACGCCGGCGACGGTCGCGAGCCCCGCCGCCCCGAGCAACACCAGCCCGGGATCGCCGACGCCGGCGGTCGCAGCGCCGTCGGCGCCGCCGCCCCCGCCGGCTCCCAGGCCGCCCAGCGCGCGGAGGAGGTGCGGCGTCGCCGACCCCACCGTGAGCGCGCCCACCAGCACGCCGATGGCGAGGCCGCGCCCCTCCCGGAACCACCCCGCGAGCATCTTCATCCCGGTCGGGTAGACGCCGGCGAGCGCGACGCCGGTGGCGAACCGCAACGCGATCGCCGGCTCCGGCGAGTCGACCGCCAGTGCGATGGCCGCCGTCGCGGCCGCGCCGGCGAACGCCGACGCGGCGAACAGCACCTTCGGCCGGACCACGTCGGCGAGGGTCAGCGCGGCCGACGCCAGCGCCCCGGCGACGAATCCCAACTGGACCGCGGTCGTCAACAGCCCCTCCTCGGTCGGCGTCATCCCCCACGTCGCACTCAGCTCCGGCGCCACGGCGGAGGCGCTGAACCACAGCGTCATCGCGAACAGTTCGGCGACGCCGACGAGCGCGAGCGCCCGTCTCCGACCAGCCTGCGGAGTCGACCCCATCACGCTCCCCGAGCCGGCCGGCCCCGGAAAGCGTTCCTCCCCGATGTGCGGACCACGCACCCGCGTCGGGGAACGCACGAGATTGATTACGCCGGGGGCGTACGTACGGCCGTGAACGCCGACGACGCCGCGGACAACGCTCCGCCGGCCCGGTACGACCGACTGGAGCGACATCCGACACCCGGCGGGGGAAACTCCCTCCGGTACTGGACGGACGCCAAGTCGCCGCTGCGGGTCGCACTCAACTACCTCGTCGTGTGGCTGATCCGGGTCTCCCCGAGCCTCCAGCTGAAGACCTGGCTCCTCCGGCGACTGGGAGCGACCGTCGGCGGGGGCGTCTCGTGGGGGCTGGAGGCGACACCGGACGTGTTCTGGCCCGAGCGCATCGAACTGGGCGAGGACGCCATCGTCGGCTACGACTCGGTGTTGCTGTGCCACGAGTTCCTGCAGGACGAGTACCGCCTCGGCGACGTGGTCGTCGGGGACCGGGCCATGCTGGGCGCCAAGGTGACGGTGCTCCCGGGCGTCCGAATCGGCGAGGACGCGCAGGTGGCGGCGAACTCCCTCGTCGCCGACGACGTGCCGCCGGGCGCGACCGTCGCGGGCGTCCCGGCGACGCCGGTCGAGCGCGGCGACGACGGGGAGGGGACGACGGCGGACGCGCCGGAGGAGGACGCGACCGACTCGCGCGGGGACGGCTGACCTACTCGCGGATCCGCACGACGCCCTCGGTGAACGCCCGGCGGTTCGGGACGACGTACTCGGCGCCCTCGCTCTCGACGTGCGTGACGAACACGTTCACCTCCTGGACGACGCCGTCGGTGTCGCCGATGCGGACGCGGTCGCCGATGCTGTACGGCTGTTCGAGCAGGAGGTAGAACCCCGCGGCGCCCGAGGCGAGCAGGTCGCGGAAGGCCAGCCCCCCGAACAGGACCAGCGCGAAGCCGTACGTCGCGAGCAGGACGACGAGCGCGCCGGTGTGGACGCCGAGCTGTCCGAGCGCGACGAGGACGGCGACGAACACGACCGACCACTTCGCGACCGCCGGGACGATGCCCATCTGTGGCAGTTTGATGCCGCTGAGGCGGTCGTCGACGAGCAGCTCCACCTTGTCGCCGACGACGAGGCCGACGATGAGCACGAGGACGGCGAGGAACAGCGAGGGGAGGAAGCCGGCGGTCCGGTTCCAGAACGTCGAGATGTACTCGACCCGGGCGATGGTGAGCGCGACGATGACGCCGAGGATGAAGATGAAGTACCCCGAGAGGTTGGCGACCAGCGACACCGTCGAGGTGCCGAACTCGCGGGCGGTCCGCTCGAAGGCGGTCCCCTCGATGGTCTCCGGGACGCCCGCGCCCACGAGGATCCGGCGGTTCACCCGGACGACGAGGTAGCCGAGGAACGCCCCCAGCACGAGGACGCCCAGCGCCAGCCAGATCCGGGCGGTGATGCTCGTCAGCGCGGACTCGACGATGCCGGCGGGCGACTGGAGGGGTGTCGGGCCCGCCGCCGCGGCGGCCAGCGCCCGCTCGGCGGCCGGCGTGAGGTCGACGTCGGACATGGGTCAGTACTCCTCCGGGTCGAGTTCGAGAACGAGCGATCCACCCTTGAAAGCTCGGACGAGGCCGTCGGACTCCGAGAGGACGATGGCGATGGCGTTCGTGTCGCGGGTGATCGCGCCGCCGGCCATGTGGCGCGCGCCCAGCCCCTTCGGGATGTCGACGCCCTCCGCCCCCGGTTCGAGGTAGCGGTACGCCGAGACGATCTTCCCCGAGTCGGAGATGACGAACGCGCCGTCGAGGCGAGAGAACTCCTTGAGCATCACGTTCACGATGGGGTCGCCGACGTGGACGTGGCTCTTCTCGAAGGGGTTGTACGAGAGCGGGCGGGACTTGTTCATCACCTTGCCCGCGTCGCCGACGACGAACAGCGCGCCGACGGGCTTGCCCTTCTGGCCCTTCTTCCCGAGCTCGATCGCCACGTCGAACACGTCGCGGACGACGTTCGGGTCCGCGCGGGAGTTGGCGAACAGGTCGTAGATCCCCGAGTGCATCGACTCCGAGACGGCGGTGCGGATCACGCCGTCGAGGGGGTCGCCGAAGACGCCGACGGCGCAGGCGACTTCGTCGCCCTCGGCGCAGTAGCCGTGGTCCATGGCGCCCTCGACGCCGAAGCGGATCCGGTCGCGGACGTTGTCGAACTCCAGGGGGAGCTCCACGAACCGCTCGGCGTCGTGGTCGTTCTCCGGGGCGACGACGACCGCCGGCTCGTCGTCGACCTCCCGGTACTCGTCGTACACCGACCCGGTCGGCGAGAAGAGGAACACCTCGTCGACGTCCGCGACGAGGTCCGCGAGGAGATCGACGGAAGTAGTCATGGCCGGAACGTTTCGCGGCGCGTTGATATCGGTTTCGGCACGTGTCTTGCGCACGGCTTGCGGCCGCATCGCACCCCCGTGTTCGGATCCGGTAACCGGCCCCTACCGCCGCTCCCGGCGGCAGCTCCGTCGCCCTCGGGCTATCCGGGCTCGTCGCCGCGCTCGACCACGGCGTAGCCGTCGGCCTCCAGCGCCGCGCGGATCCGCCGGTCGAGCAGGTCCTCGACGTCCCCGTCGAAGCCGCGGAGGGGCCGGTCCTCCTTCCAGAGGTACACCTCCGTCGAGTCGGGCTCGACGAACCGGTAGCGCCGGCCGTACTTCAGACCGTTGTCGCCGTACGCGACCACCGAGACGTAGGGCCGTCCGGTGTACCGGGTGTCCGCGTCGTCCCGGTCGCCCTCGGGGTCGTACTCGTCCCAGTCGCCGACCTGATAGACGCTCACCCACTCGAAGTCCGTCAGGTTCGTGGAGTACTCTCCGGTTGCCAGCCGGCGTTCGACCGTCTCGCGGTCCATCGTGACCGCCTCGTCCGTGTCGAGGTCCCTCGCGACGACCGTCTCGGGGGTGATCTCCGTCACCTCCCACGTGTCGAGCGTCGGCGCGTCGGCGCCGACCCGCTCGCGTCTGAACGGGTCGCCCTCCTGCAGGTAGTCGCCCTCGCGCACGTGGATGTAGGCGGGGCTCCCCAGCCGGAGTTCGATGTATATCTCCGACGGGTCGGTCCCGATGCGGGCCCTGTCGCCGTCGACGGTCGTCGTGCGCGTGCGCTCGGTGGTCGATCCCCGTTCGCCGTCCGATTCCTGTCCGTATTGCTTCATGGCTTTTCGTGTCTGTCTCCTCTCGTCGGTCTGGATCCTCCGGTAGCTATAGGTCGGTTCTCGCCGGGATAGCAACGGAACTCTCGGCCCCGTAAACGACCGATGCCGCCGGCGTCCCGGTGGGTTCCCGGGAGTGCCGGAGCTCGATCCCGCGGGGTGTGCGACGAGCCGGTCCCGGTGGACCGGGCTCAGCCCTCGACCTCGATCCGGGTGCCGGTCGCGATCGCGTCCTCGGGGATCGGCAGCGTCACCTCGAGGACGCCGTTGCGGTACGAGGCGGCGATACCGTCCTCCTCGATGTCCTTCGGCAGCCGGAACGACCGGTGGTAGGTCTTCTTGCTGTTGTGGGCGTCGTCGACGTGTTCGGCCGCGACGTTGAGCCGGCCCTCGTCCCACGTCACGTCGATCTCCTCCCGCTCGAACCCGGGCATGTCGACCGTCAGGACGAACGCGTCGTCCTCCTCGTACAGCTCGACGCCCTCCATCGCGGCGCCGAACACGCCCGGGAACAGGCGGGACGGCAGGTCGAGGCTCTGGGTCCAGCTGCTCGGCGTTGTGACTGGTAGCATCTGTGTTCACCTCGCTACTCGGGAGGGAGGTACGCAGCGATCCGATATGACCGTTTCGTGCGCCGTGCTAACAGTGATTCCTCGCGACGCTGTCGCGCTCTCACCGTCGGTCGACCGTGCCGCTCCCCGTTCGCCGGCGGCGGCGCGAACGCGGTGCGCGCCCTTCCCGGTTCGAATCCGCTCCGAGAAGCATTCGACCCCTCGCTATCGCTCGGGGCACTCATGCGCGGGACCGGATTCGAACCGCGGTCGGTACGCTCGCTCCCGCTCGCTTCCCTCCCTGATTCGAATCCGCTCCGTGTCGATTCTCACGGCTCTCCCGTTCGGTCGAGCCGGAGAATGCGCGGGACCGGATTCGAACCGGCGGACCCCTATGGGACAGCGTCCTAAGCGCTGCGCCGTTGGCCTGGCTTGGCTACCCGCGCTCGCCACACAGTATCCCGAATCGCGGTAAGTAGCTGTCGGACGCGGGCGACGATTTATCACCGCCGGCACCGAACCCCGCACCGATGTACCGCGCCAGCGACGAGGTGGAGCACGAGGAGTGGCTCGCCCGGCTCCGCCGGGCCGCCGAGTCGCTGGAGCTGTCGGCGGAGGCGCGCTCGAACGCCACGGACCTCTTCCTGTCGGCCGTGCCCGAGGAGGACCGATCGAAGCCCGCGATGGCGGCGGCCGCGCTGTACGCCGGCGCGCTCATCGCCGGCGACGAGCGCCCGCAGACCGCCGTCGCCGAGGCGATGGGCGTGAGCCGGCTCTCCGTCCAGCAGCGCTGGAAGGACGTGATGGACGACGCCGGCTTCCGGCCGCCGACGTGGTGAGCCGGAGGCTGCCGGATCTCCCTTCGGGCTACTGCCACACGGCCCCCCGAAAACCCGGTTGTCGTTGAGCGAACCGGTCAGCCGTACTCCGCCAGGAGCAGTCGGTAGGCCCACAGCGCCAGCCCCGTGAACACGCCGAGTTGGCCCAGGAGGAACAGCGCGCCGCCGACGTACGCGAGCAGGCTGTCGGGGTCCCGGCCGGCGTAGCGGATCGCCTGGTAGCCGACGAGCAGGAACAGGCCGCCGACGAGGAGCAGTCGGGTCGTGCGGGAGCGGCGGCGCAGCCAGCCGACGGCGTCCATCTCACTCCGCGTCCGGGGGAGCGGTGCCGCGCCCCTCGCGCTCGGGGGTGAGGTTGCCGTGGCGGTCGATCTCGCCGCGCACGATCCGCGTCGAGGAGATGCGGTCGCCGTCCTCGGCGGGCACGTGGTCGACCACCTCGATCCGGAGGCTGGGTAGCCCCTTCTCCTCGCGGATCTCGTTGACGCGCTCGGCGCCGTCGCGCGTCTCCGGGGAGACGACGAGCGCGTCGAACCCCGGCTCGACAGCGATCCCGGTGGGCTCGGTGAGCTCCCGGATCTCGTACTCGCGGTCGTACTCCTCCGCGAGCGGCGCGAGCTCCTCGTCGAGGTCGCGCTTCCGGTCCTCGAACGGGCGGACGTACCGCTCCGTGTGGCGGGTGGCCGGGGCGAGTTCGTCGGCGGTGAGCCCGACCGTGAGGTCCCCCAGCTCGAACGCGCGCTCGAACAGCGCGCGGTGGCCGTCGTGGACCGGATCGAATGTCCCGCCCAGCGCGACGTTCATACCCCGCCGTGGGCTCCCCCGGAATTAAAAGCGACGTTACCCGGCGTCCTCGCGCTCGGCGTCCACCGAGATGTGGACCGGCCCGCGGGGGTCCTCCTCCTCGTCGCCGTCGCCGTCGCCGTTCAGCCGGGCGTCGAGGTTGAACACGGTGTTCAGCTGGTCCTGCACCTGCCCGACGACGCCCCGGACCAGCGCCGACGGCTCGATCGCCTCGTACTCGTAGGGGTTGTTCCCGGCGCCGGCGGACTCGCGCTTCGTCCGCGTGACCGTCTCCTCGTCGTGGAGTTCGGCGAGGGCCTCGCGCACCGTGCTCGGGTACAGGCCGGTGCCGTCGGCGACCTCCTCGCTCGTCGACCCGGGGTGCTCGCGGAGGTAGACGTAGATCCGCGCCCGCGTCTCGGTGTCGAGGAGCCACGACAGGAGGTCGACGATCCGCTCGTCGAAGCCGTCCGCGACCCCGCCGGCCTCGGCCTCCAGCCGCTCGGCGGCCTCCCGGAGCTCCGAGCGCGCGTCGTCCTCGCCGGCGGCGTCGTCCGTCTCTCCGCCGTCCTCGGGTTCCTCGTCGGGAGCCATGTGTCGCATTTCGTCGGTCAGAACTCCGGAGTGAAAACCCCGTCGCCGCCGGCGGCGCGCGCGGAGGGGAGCCGCGGCGGTCCGGGCCGTCCCCCGCCGGGTCGGCTCCCTACCCGCCGTGTTCGTCGATGAGCAGGTCGCGACACAGCGCCTCCAGACCCGCTTCCTCCCGGATCCGCCGCTGGCGCCGGGCGCCGGACTCGCGGTCGAGCAGCGTCCGCGGTCCCTCGACTCCCAGCCGGTCGGCCTCCCGGTCGACGACCGTCGCGAGGTCGACGACGGAGTCGCCGTCGCGGCCGAGGAAGTCGGCGTCGCGGCCGTGGCGCATCGCGCGCCACTTGTTCTCGTCGAGCAGTTCGCGGCGCAACCCCCCGCCGGGACCGCCCGCGTCGCCGCCGTCGCCGACGGCGACGCCGGACGTCGGGTCCGCCTCGTCCTCGTAGCGTTCCGCCAGGTCGACCACGAGCGCGTGGACGTACTCGACGAAGGCGCACACCACGTCGGGGTCCGACTGTCCGTCGGGCGTGCGCACCTCGACGGTGCCGTGGCCGGTGTGGGGGCGCACGTCGAACCAGAGTTCCCCGCGGTCCTCGATGGAGCCGTGCTCCACCATCCGCCGCTCGAACTCGTCGTAGGCGGCGAAGTCCTCGAAGTGCCCCGGTATGCCCGTGTTCGGGAGGTTCTCGAACACCTTCGCCCGCGCGGAGGCGAGCCCGGTGTCGAACCCGTTCCAGAACGGGGAGTTCGCCGACAGCGCGAGCATCGGGGGGAGACACCAGCGGATCTCGTTCGCGATCCACGTCGCCTTGTCCGCGTCGTCGACGCCGACGTGCACGTGCAGGCCGGCGGTCGTGTTCCGGTGTTGGGGGTACTGGATGCGGTCCAACTGCGAGCGGTAGCGTGGCTTCTCGGCGTGGTCGAGTTCGCGCCACACCGCGGCGGGGTGGAGTCCGGCGCCGGCGATCCGGAAGCCGTACGACTCGGCGTGGTCGACGAGCGCCTCCCGGACCGAGACGACGTGTTCGCGCACCGCCCCCGGGTCCTCGATCAGCGGCGTCTGCGTCTCGACGACGAACTTGAACAGCTCGTGGTCGATGCGGTCGGTCAGGGGTTCGGGCGGGTCGCGGTCGCCGTAGACGAGCTCGTCGCTCCCGGCGGTCGGCCGCCCCTCGCCGTCGACGACGTAGAACTCCTCCTCGACTCCGAGCGTGCCCATCCGGTCGAACGCCGTCGCCGAACCCGTGTCCATCGCCGACGGCTTCGGCGGCGGCCGGTATATATCTCGGGAAACCGGCCCCGATGGAACGGCCCCGACCGTGGCTGTGCGAGGGTTCAAGTCGGATGCCGGCACCAGACCGTCGCGGACGGTCGAGGTTCCGGAACGGCGCGGGAGGGAACCGGGGCACGCCCGCGACTCCTCGGCGTGGGTAGCGGGGTTCGGTTCACGAGCGGGAACCGGGACCGACAGTCCGAGTAGTCCCGCACGGACGGGACCGAGCATGTCAGCGAGCGACGGGACCGGCGCCGAGCGGCCGCGCTACCGCGGCGTCGCGACGACGGCGAGGTGATCCTCGTGGAACCGGTCGAGCCGGCGGGTCTCCAGCACCTCGTACGCCTCCGCCAGGTCGGCGAGCACCTCGTCGAACACGTCGTCGGGAGCGGCGGCCACGTCCTCCGAGCGGGCCTTCACCGCCAGCAGGAGGCGGCCGTCGTCCGAGAGGAACCGACGGTTGCGCACGGCCACGTCCGCCTGCCCGCGGGTCGCGACGTCCTGCACGAGGACGTCGCAGTCCGCCTCGACGACGTGGGCGTACGTCTCCGGGCGGCGGGCGTCCTTGAGCAGCGGGAACAGGTTCGTCCGCGACTCGCAGGCGTCGAGCAGGTCCCGAACCGGGCGCGGGGAGAACTCCACCGCGTAGGTGGGCCCCGCGAAGTCGGCCACGTGGCTGACGGTGGTTCCGTTGGCGGCCCCGAGGTACAGAACCGTCTCCCCGCCGGACAGCCCCGTGTCCATTCCCAGTTCGAGCATCGCGCCGAGCTTCGACCGGCCGGCGTCCCACGCGCGCCACCCGCCGTCGGTCGGCTCGCCGTACACCGGCTCCCCGCGGGTGCACAGCCGCTGGTCGCCGTCGACGACGCGTCGCTCGACGCCCGTCGGGAGCGACGCGTCGGTCCCCGTCATTCCGAATCACCGCCGTCGCCCCCGGCGCGGGCGCGGATCGTCCGGATGCGCTCGTCGAGTTCCGCCTCCAGTTCGGGGCGGTAGTCGCCGGAATAGTGGTCGATCCGAGCGGCGATGGTCAGCTTTCCCGCGAGCGCACGCGACGCCGACCCCCGGTCCTCCGGCCGCGTCCCGCGGACGTACTCGTGGGTGTAGATGACGCCGTGCTTCGGCGAGGTGCCGTGGCCGCGGAGGTGCGCGAACAGCGCGTCCTCGGCGCCGAGCACCTGGAGGGTGCCGGAGGGCTTCCTCGCGAGGGTCTCCAGCCCGCCCGCCAAGGAGATGAGGCGCGCGGCCAGCACCGGCCCCGCCAGCGCCGCGAGGTTCGGCGCCGCGACCGGCGCGCGCGACTCGATGAACGCCTCCAGTTCGTCGGCCTCGCGGTCGAGGTCGGCGACGCGGCGGGCAAGCGAGACGACGCGCTCCTCGGCGGGGCCGTCGGGATCCCGTTCGGCGAGCGCGCGACAGCCCCCCACGCCGGTGCCGGCGTCCGGGAAGAGCGTGCCGGCCCACTCGGCGACGCGCTCGGCGAGTTCGTTGGCGACGCGCTCGGCGTCGTCCATCGCGCGGACGGCGTGGAGCAGTTGCCGGTCGTCGGCGCGCTCGCGCTCGTCCACCGCCGCGCGGGTCGCCGCGAGCGTCGCCTCCCGCAGCGCCGCGTAGTAGTGCTCCTCGTCGTCGGCGAAGCCGGACTCGACCGCGAGCGCGGGCCAGTCGGCGGGCGCGTCCGCGGTCCCGTTCCGAACGCGGTCGGTCAGCGACTCGTCGTCGCCGACGGCGAACCACGCCGGGGAGTCGGCGTCGTCAGTGGTCATGCTCCCCCGTTCCCGGCGACCGTTCATGAGCGTTGTCTCCGCGAGCGACGGTCGACCGTCAGATCCGTCGATCCGCCCTCGCGCCCGAACCGAGCAACCTTTGGCCGCGCCAGGGCCAGAACCGCGCATGCAACAGCCGGAACTCGACGAGAGGGAGGCGCCCGAGGCGGGCGAACTCACGCCGCCCGACCGCACCCTGATGGGGCCGGGTCCGAGCGACGTGCACCCGCGCGTCCTCCGGGCGATGAGCACGCCGCTGGTCGGCCACCTCGACCCGTCGTTCGTCGAGTTCATGGACGAGACGCAGGAGCTGCTCCGGTACGCCTTTCGGACGGACAACCAGTGGACTATCCCCGTCTCCGGCACCGGATCGGCGTCGATGGAGGCGGCCATCGGCAACCTCGTCGAGCCCGGCGACACGATGCTCGTCCCCACGAACGGCTACTTCGGCGGTCGAATGGCCGAGATGGCCCGCCGCGCCGGCGGCAGCGTCGTCGAGGTCCACGCGCCGTGGGGCGAACCGCTGGATCCGGTCGACGTGCAGGCGGCCTTCGACGAGCACCAGCCGGACGTGTTCGGGTTCGTCCACGCCGAGACCTCCACGGGCGTCCGCCAGCCCGACGTCCCCGAACTGACGAGTATCGCCCACAACCACGACGCGTACGTGATCGCCGACTGCGTCACCTCGCTCGGCGGCGTCCCGCTGGAGGTCGACGAGTGGGGCATCGACGCGGCCTACTCCGGGCCGCAGAAGTGCCTCTCGTGCCCGCCGGGGGCGTCGCCGCTGACGCTCAACGACCGCGCGATGGACAAGGTCCTGGGCCGGGAGGAGCCGTCCCGGTCGTGGTACCTCGACCTCTCGCTCCTGGAGGGGTACTGGGGCGAGGAGCGCGCGTACCACCACACCGCGCCGATCACGAACGTCTACGCGCTCCGGGAGGCGCTCCGCCTCGTCGCCGAGGAGGGGATCGAGTCGCGCTGGGCCCGCCACCGCGGGACGGCCGGCGCCCTGAAGGCCGGGGTCGAGGCCATGGGCCTGGAGCTGAACGCCGCCGACGAGTACTGGCTCCCGAGCCTGAACGCGGTTCGCGTGCCGGACGGCGTGGACGACGGCGCCGTCATCGCTGACTTGCTGGAGGGGTACGATCTGGAGATAGCGTCCGGGCTCGGCGACCTCGCGGGCGACGTCTTCCGGATCGGCTGCATGGGCCACTCCGCGCGGCCGGCGAACGTCTCGTTGCTCGTGTCCGCGCTCGGCCAGACGCTGGCGGAGCACGGCGCCGACGTGGACGTGGGCGCGGGCGTCGAGGCGACGGCATCGCGTCTGTAGCTCCCGGAACGGCCCGTTCTCGCTCCCGTCGGCCGGCCACCGATCTGAAGTGGCTGGCGCGACCATCCGCCGGGCGCACATGGACGAGGTACTCGACGCCGCCGAGGTCGTCGCGGACTCGGAACTGGAGGGTGCCGTCGTCTGGTTGCTGCGGGTGGTCGGGATCGTGCTCGTGCTCGCCGGCGCGGGCCTGTGGCTCCTCACGGAGGCGGGCCTGCTGTGGCTCCCGGCGCTCGCGATGGTCGCCGGGGCGGCGCTGATCGTCGTGCCCGGCGTCCTCCTCGAACTGCTCGAACTGTTCGGCTGAGCGCTCCGCCGCCCCCATCGTCGCGGTCACGTCACGGGCCGTCGGAGACTCTGCGGAGCCGGCACCGCCGAGCGGGGGTCGCCGGGCGGCTTTTTCGCCCCGGCGCCGCAACGGATCGGCGTATGTACGAGGACATCCTCCTGGCGACGAACGGCGGCGTCGCGTCGATCCGGGCGACCGAGCACGCGCTGGAGCTGGCGGCCGACCGCGCCCGGTTGCTCGACGACCTGGACATCGCCGTCGAGCGGAAGGCGACGCTGCACGCGCTGTTCGTCGTCGACGAGGCGGCCATCACCACCTACCCCGGCGACGAGTACGTCGACGGCCACGAGGGGCCGGAGTACGGGTTCGAGGACCTCGGGGAGGAGACCCTCGCGGACGTGCGCGACCGGGGGGCGAAGCAGAGCGTGACCGTCGAGACGCACCTCCGCCACGGCACCCCCGAGGAGACGATCCTGGCGGTCGCCGACGAGGTGGACGCGGACCTGATCGTCGCGGGCAGCCAGCGGCGACCCGACGAGTACCGGATGCTCGTCGGGAGCGTCACCGAGCGGGTCGTCCGCGCGAGCGAGCGGCCGGTGCTCGTGGTGAAGACCCCCGTCGACGAGACCGGCGAGCCCGTCGCGTGAGTCGTCGCCGGCGGAGCGCCCGCCCCCGCCCTCGACGGCGTCGGCGCGGCGTCCGGCGGGGCCGCGGCCCGAACGACCCTACCACTCGGCGAGCGCGTTCGCGCCGTGGTACCGCCGGAGGACGCCGAGGAACGTGAGCGCCCCGAGGACGGCGAACCCGCCGCCGACGTAGAACACCCACTCCATCCCGACGGTGCCCATGAGCCAGCCGGCGGCGACCGGGCCGATCACCGAGCCGGGCCGCCACACCAGCTCCCGGATCCCGAAGCTGGAGGCGACGCCGTCGCCGTCGCTCCCCTCGTCGGCGAACAGCGCCATGCTCGCGGGCTCGCGGAAGCTGTCGGCGACCCCGAGCCCCGCGTTCAACAGCAGCAGCGGGAGGAACGCCGCGGAGACGGCGCCGAGGAACGGGAGCGACGAGGGGAGCCCGAGCGCGTCGCCGACCAGCGGGGTGAACGGCACCGCCACCGCGACGACGCCGTAGGCGCCCCCGCCGGCGAAGACGAACAGCGAGCGTCCGTAGCTGTCCGACAGCCGGCCGGTGAACGGCTGGAGGAGCATGTTGGTGAACTTCTCGGAGACCGTGATGACGGAGACGGCGAACGCCGGCATCGCGAGCCCGCCGCTGGCGGCGGCGTAGCCGGCGAACACCGGGATCCAGTTGCGCACGAGCGTCACGGCGACGGAGTACTGCGCCCGGAAGGAGGTGAGCGTGAGGATGCGGCGGTTCACCGCGAGGTCCGCGAACGGGAACCCCTCGACGCGCGTCTCGTCGGCCGAGAGCAGCAGCGCCGTCCCGAGGAACGTGACCACGTACAGGCCGGTGATGACGAGGAACAGTTCCCGCGAGCCGCCGAAGTAGTCGTAGAGGAACCCCGCCGACAGCCCGCCGACGATGGAGGCCGCGAAGGAGGCGGCGTTGGCCTTGCCGATGCGGTTCGCGCGGGTCCGCCTCGTCGCGAGCTCGCCGACCAGCCCCAGCGTCATCAGCCCCATCCCGGTGAAGACGACGCCCTGCATCGCGCGCACCGCGAGCAGGCCCGTTCCGTCGGAGACGACGCTGAAGGCCGCGTAGGTGGCGACCCCGATCCCGAGCGTCCCGAGGAGGACGAGCCGCTTGTCGTAGCGGTCGCCCGCCCACGCCAGCGGGACGACCGCTGCGGTCTGCGCGAGCGTGTACGCCGTGTACAGGAGGCCGAACGCGACGCCGTCGATGCCGAGGTCCGTCGCGATCTTCGGGAGCACGATGATCAGCGCGATGCTCCCGAAGCCGCCGGCGAACCGCGAGAGATACAGCGTCCAGAACTGGAGGGGAGAGGTCGAGGAGTCGCTCACGTCCCGGCGTTCGCGGCGGGGGGCAAATGACCGTCGAAGCCGGCCGACGGCGCCGCGTCTTCTTCACTCCGGGGATCGAACGGGTCGCATGGTCACGCTGCTCGACACCTACATCGAGAACCGCGAGCGGGTCCAGCCCGACGACACCAACAACCACGACACCGCACACGGCGGCAACGTCGCCAAGTGGATGGACGAGGTGGGCGCCATGTCGGCGATGCGCCTGGCGGGGTCGCCGTGCGTCACCGCCAGCATCGACCGCCTCGACTTCGAGCGGCCGATCCCCCGCGGCGACACCTGCCTCATCGAGTCGTACGCCTTCGCGACGGGGCGGACCTCGATCCGCGTCCGCCTGCGGGCCTCGCGGGAGATCCCCGAGACCGGCGAGCGCGAGCGGACGACCGAGGCGTCGTTCGTCTTCGTCGCCATCGACGAGGACCTCCGACCCACGGAGGTGCCCGACCTGACGGTCGAGACCGACCGCGGGGAGGCGCTCCGGTCGGAGGCGCTCGCGGCCGAGCCCGACGAGTGACCCGGGACCGGTCGGGGGGCGGGGCAAGCGCTACCTCCTCCCGGCGCGTCCGTCGGTCATGGAACTCACGGGGTCGCTGCGCGACCGACTCGACGGGGTGGCGCTGTCGGCACACCTCGCGACCGCCGTCGACGACCGCCCCCACGTCGCCCCGGTGTGGTTCGTCCTCGACGACGGATCGGACGCGCTGTGGCTGTTCACCGGCGGCCGGAAGCTCGACAACCTCCGTCGCAACCCCCGCGTCGCGCTGTCGGTGGAGTCGGCCGACCGGGCCGGGAACGTGGACTGGCAGGCGACCCTGCTGGGCACCGCGCGCGTCGTGGACGACCCGGAGCGGGCCGCGTGGGTCGACAGACGGCTCTCGGAGACGTACGGGATGAACGGGGACGACGCCGGGGCCGAGGCGGACGCGACGGGGAAGGGTGCGGTCGCGGACGACGCCGGCTCGGACGGCGCCGATGGGGAGGGCGCACTCGTCAGGGTCGACGTGCGGACCGCGACGCTGACGGCGTTTTGAGCCGTCGATCCCGGCGACCGTCCGTGCGGGCCACCGTCGTCGCTGACGACGAGGGTCGCTTCGCTCGTCACTTCCTTCCTCGCAGAAACGGGCTGGGAGGGAGTTGAACCACGCCGTCGGCTCGCTCCGCTCGCCGCCGTCTACTTCAACTCCCTCGGACGCCGTTCCGCGACACGGCTCCTCGACCCGCTCGCTCCGCTCGCGGGTCTCGTCGCGACGTGTCGCTTCAGAAACGGGCTGGGAGGGAGTTGAACCCCCGACCGACGGATTAAGAGTCCGTCGCTCTCCCTGACTGAGCTACCAGCCCTCGCGTTTCCGAGATACGTGGGTACGCTAAAAGGCCTTCCGTTTCCCCGACGGCGCCCCCGTGAACGAACATCACCGCTTAAGTAGCGGCCGTCCCGACTCCGCGTCACATGAGTACCGGGGTCACCGTCTCCTCGATGTCGACGTACGCCATTCTCGGCTGCGGCAGCGTCGGCCACGCGGTCGCCGACGAGCTGACCGACGAGGAGAAGGACGTGCTGATCCTCGACAAGGACGAGTCCCGCGTGGAGGCGCTGCGCGACCAGGACCTCAACGCGCAGGTCCAGGACATCGCGGACCCGGACGTCGTCGAGGCGGTCGCCGACCGCGACGTGCTCCTCATCCTCTCGTCGGACGTCGACGCCAACAAGGAGGCGGTCCGCGCGATCCGCGACAGCGGCGGGGACCAGTACGTCGTCGTGCGGGCGTCCGATCCGGTCAGCGAGGACGAGCTCGTGGAGCTGGGCGCGGACGTGGTGATCAACCCCTCGACGGTGATCGCCGACTCCGCGCTCCGCTCGCTGGAGTCGGGCGAGCTGGAGTACAAGGCCCGCCAGCTCGCCGACATCCTCCGGAACACGACCGGGAAGCTCGCCGTCCTCGCGCACGACAACCCCGACCCCGACTCCATCGCCGCGGCGGTCGCGCTGCAGGCCATCGCCGCCGAGTTCGACGTGGAGGCGGACATCCTCTACGACGGGGAGATCGGCCACCAGGAGAACCGCGCGTTCGTCAACACCCTCGGCATCGACCTCCACGCCCGCGACGAGGCCCAGCCGCTCGGCGAGTACGGCGCGCTCGCGCTCGTCGACTACGCCGAGACCGGCGGGAAGGACGTCGACGCCGAGGTCGACATCTACATCGACCACGACGAGCCTGAGGAGCCGATCGAGGCGGCGTTCACGGACATCCGCAAGAACGTCTCCTCCACCTCGACGATCCTCACGAAGTACCTCCAGGAGTTCGACCTCTCGCCGGACGAGACGGTCGCGACCGCCCTGCTGTACGGGATCCGCGCGGAGACGGTCGACTTCAAGCGCGACACGACGCCCGCGGACCTGACGGCGGCGGCGTACCTCCACCCGTTCGCGAACCACGACACCCTGGAGGACGTGGAGTCGCCGAGCATGAGCCCGGAGACGCTGGACGTGCTCGCGGAGGCGATCCAGAACCGCGAGGTGCAGGGGAGCCACCTCATCTCGAACGCCGGCTTCGTCCGCGACCGCGAGGCGCTCGCGCAGGCGGCCCAACAGCTGCTCAACCTCGAGGGGATCACCACCTCCGCCGTCTTCGGCATCGCCGACGACACCATCACGCTCGCGGCGCGCTCGAAGGACATCCGCATCAACATCGGGAACGTCCTCCGGGACGGCTTCTCGGACGTGGGCGAGGCGGCCGGTCACTCCAAGCAGGGCAGCGCCGAGATCCCGCTCGGCCTGTTCACCGGGATCGAGACGACCGAGTCGAACCGCGACACGCTGCTCCAGCTCTCCGAGGAGGCCGTCAGGAAGAAGCTGTTCGACGCGATGGGGGTCGAGAGCACCTCCGGCTCGGGGTCCGGGGCCACCGAGTCCGGCAACGGCTCCTGAGCGCCCCGACCCGCAAACACTGCCGCCAGCCGAAACCTTCTTCCCTACCGTGACACTAGTTAACACACGTCGGAGGTGGTCGTCATCGGAGGGTACGCCGAACGCGACGAAACAGGCTCGAGGACGACCGAGCGCCAGATCCGTATCGACCGAGAACCGTATCAGAACTAGGCCGGATCGCCGGGGGTCCCGCCCCGGCGCCGACCGTCGGCATCGCACGACCGACACGCTCGAATCGCACGACCAACGCAGCACCGTTCCCCGGACCGACCGCGTCCCGCTCGCGGTCGCTTCGGGTACTGCCGTCCGCACGCCGCAGCGGACGCTCCGGGAGTCGGATCGGGTCGGGGGGCGGGACGCGGCCGCCTCGGCCGTCTCCCCCGAGGCGGCTCACGCTCGCGCGCTGCGCTCGCCGGCGTCGGACACTCGTCCGGGGTCGGTCGCGTGCGCCTACGCGACCGCCTCCTCCTCGTTCTCCTCCTTCAGCCGCTCGATGGTGTCGTTCACGAGGATCACGTCGCCGACCGCCCGCACCCAGCGGTACGGGATCATCACGCCCTTCCCCGGCTCGATCCGGCCGGCGAACAGCTCGTCGCTCAGCTGCGACAGCGCCAGCCCCGTGACCGCCTGCGAATCCAGGTCGAGGCGCACGTCCTCGACTTCCCCCACGAACACGCCGTTGTTGGAGTAGACCTCCCGCCCCACGAGGTTCGTGATCTCCTGCGGCGCCGCGTCTGCGTTCATGCTCCGAGGATCGGTACGCCGGGTCTTAAAATCGTTCCTCGGTGCCACGCGCGCGTCTGACGCGGGGCGGACGCCTCCCGCCCCGAGCGCGGCGATCCCGGTCGCTACCGCCCCGTCGGCGCGATGGCCTCGACGGGGTGTTCGGCCGGCTCCCCGAGGAGCGCGTCCAGTTGCTCACAGCAGGAGGTGCCCGAGGCCAGCACGCGGTCGGCGTCGCCGAACTGCTCGGCCAGCGGCTCGCCCACGTCCATCGACAGCTCGTAGTACTGGGACTTGTAGCCGAAGCTCCCGGCCATGCCGCAGCACTCCGTCTCGGAGGTGTCCACCTCGTAGCCGAGCCGCTCCAGCACCGCGACGGTGTGCGCCTCCAGGTCGAGCGTCCGCTGCTGGCAGTGGGCGTGGTACGCCACCGGCTCGCCGTCGCCGCCGGTCAGGCCGCCCGGGTCCGCGCCGTTCTCCAGCAGGCCGAACACGTACTCCAGCACCTCGTAGGAGCCCTCGGCGAGCCGGTCGGCGTCCGACTCGGGCAACAGCTTCCCGTACTCCCGCTCGAACGCCGCGAGGTCGCTCGGCTCGATCACCACCACGTCGCGGCCGGCGTCGAGTTCGGGGAGCAGCGCGTCGCGGCACCGCTCGGCCTTCCCCCGCGCCGTCTCGATCATCCCCTGCGACAGCGGCGCGCGCCCGCTCCCGACCGCTGCGGACTCGGGGACGCGCACCCGGACGCCGAGCGCCTCCAGCGTCCGGACGGCCGCCCTCCCGCGGTCCACGGCGACGTGGTTCGTGTAGACGTCGGGGTACAGCACCGCCTCCCTGCGGGCCATCTCCCGGGAGACGCGGGGCCCGCCGCGGTCCTCGAACCAGTCGACGAGCGTCTCGCGCTCGAAGGCCGGCAGGTCGCGCTCGGGGGCGACGCCGAGCCAGCGGTCCATCGCCGCCCGGACCGGGCCGAGGTTCGCGCCCCAGTTCGACAGCGGCGCGGTCGCGCTCCCGAGCCGCGCGAGCGTCTCGAAGTTGCCGAACAGCCGCTTGGCCGGGTCGAGGCCGGCCGGCTCCTCGTCGGGCGTGAGCCCCTCGACGAGCGGGTCGAACGTCCCCGGGTCGGCGCCGCGGTTGATCCGGTCGCGGACGACCGTGTTTATCCACGGGATGTCGATCTCCACCGGACAGGCGGGCACACAGCGGGTGCAGCCGGTGCAGAGGTCGTTGAACTCGGCGGCCGTGTCCAGCCCCTCGACGCCGGCCTCCCAGCCGGTGGCGATGCCGCCGGAGTACGTCTCGCCGCCGAAGGCGTGGCCGCCGACCGACTGGAAGTTCCCGCAGGAGTTCGAGCAGGCGCCACAACGGATGCAGTACAGCGTCTCCCGGAGGTCGTCGTCCTCGCGCATCGCGAGGCGGCCGTTGTCGACGAGCACGAGGTGGAACTCCCGGTCGGGGTGGGGCTCGGTCGCGCCGTCGCCGGCGGCGGTCCCGGGCTCCGCCATCGCGACGTCGGGGTCGCCGAACCGCACCGGCGGCGACGGCACCGGCGGCGTGAGCAGCGACACGTACGAGGTGATGTCCTGGCCCGTCCCGGAGCGGCCGATCAGCTCGACGAACGGCGCGAGGTCCTCGACGCTCGGGATCACCTTCTCGACGCCCGCGACGGCGACGTGCGTGTCGGGCACGACCGCGGTCTTGCGGGCGTTGCCCTCGCTGGTGACGAGCGCGACCGTCCCCGAGTCGGCCGTGAGGAAGTTCGCGCCCGTGACGCCCACGTCCGCCTCGCGGATCTCCGCCAGCAGCTTCTCGCGGGCGAACCGGGTGAGCTCCTCGGCGGTCTCCGGGCGGTCGTCGCCGTCGAGGTCGAAGCGCTCCGCGAACAGGTCCGCGATCCCCTCGCGCGACTTGTGGATCGCCGGGCCGACGATGTGGCTCGGCGCCTCGTCGGCCAGCTGGAGCACCCACTCGCCCAGATCCGTCTCGGTGACGTGGGCCCCGTCGGCCTCCAGCGCCCCGTTCAGCTCCAGCTCCTCGGTCGTCATCGACTTGCTCTTGACGACGTTCCCGCCGGCGACCACCTCGCGGACGTACTCGTTGGCGTCGGCGGCGTCGTCGGCGACGTACAGGTGTCCGCCGCGCGCCTCGACCGCCTCGCGGAGGTCGTCGATCAGATCGGGGAGCCGCTCGATGGCGTCCTCCTTGACCGCCCGCGCCTCCGACTTCAGCGACTCGTAGTCCGAGAGCTCGCGGGTCGACTCGTAGCGGCCGCGGTTGAACCCGCGGGTGTTCTCCGCGACCGCGTCGCCCTCGGTGTCGAGCAGGCGACGGATCCGCGCGGCCGTCTCCGCGCGCGAGTCGGGCTTACTCATCGGCGTCCCCTCCGTCCACGGCGACGTCGTCGCCCCTCGCGTCCGCGGCTCCGGGCTCGCCGCCCCCGCCGTCCGACTCCACGAGCACGACGTCGACCTCGCGGGGGCCGTGCGCGCCGATCACCAGATCCCCCATGTCGGCGGTCGCGGAGGGACCGGTGGCCAGTACCGCGCTCGCGCCCTCGCGGAGACGGTCGCCGAGGGCGGCCATCGCCTCGCGCATCCCGGGAACGACGTCCGCCGCGCGGACCACGGCGACGTGGCGCTCGGGGAACAGCGAGACCGCCTCGCTGCCGGCGGCGTCCGATTCCAGCACGACGGTCCCGTAGTCGGCGATGGCGAGCCGGGCGGCCGTGACGCCCGTGTTCGCGGCGTCCAGATCCGCCGGCGTCGGGTCGGTCGCGACCGCGTCCGGGAAGTCGAGCCCGTGTGGGAGCCGGACCCCGACCGCCGGCGGATCGATCAGGTCGGCGACGGTTCCCGTGACCGCGTGCGGGGCGACCCGGTGGACGGTCGCGTGGTGGTCCTCGGCGTTGGCGACGAACGCCGAGAGGGTGTCCGCGCTCATGTGACCGAGTACCGTACCGGGGTCCCTTGGCTGTTGTGTCGGGTCCGGGGCGGGCGCCTCCCCCGCGCGGGACCGCGTGCCGGCCGTCGCGACAGCCGTGAGGGCCCGCCGCGGGACCCGCTGCGCCCCGTCGTGGAACGCGCGAGGCCCCGCGGACTGAAACGCGCTTCAGGGACCGCTTTTCCCGTCGGGCGCCGTCGCGCCGGCATGGACACCGATCGTACGACGCGGTACCTCGCCCGGATCGGCGTCGACCCCGCGACGGTCGCGGTCGACCGCGAGGGCCTCCGTCGCCTCCAGCGCGCACACGTCCTGTCGGTCCCGTTCGAGACGCTGGCGGTCGTCGGGCACCCACACCGCCCGGACGACCCGGAGGGGGTCGACCACGACCCCGACGCGCTGTACCGGAAGGTCGTCGACCGCGAGCGGGGCCGCGGCGGCTTCTGTTACGAGCTGAACGAGCTGTTCCGGACGCTGCTGGCCTCGCTCGGCTTCGAGGTGACGAGGGTCGCCGCCCGCGTCGCCGACGGCCCCGACGACCCCGGCCACCCGCCGGCGAACCACCAGACGACGCTCGTCTCGCTTCCCGACGCGTCCGCCCCGGTCGTCGCCGACGTGGGGATGGGCGTGCCGACGATGCGCCGCCCGACGCCGCTGACGGGCGAGCCCCTGACCGACGAGGCCGGCGTGTCGTGGCGCGTCCGCGAGTGCGACCGCCCGGACGCGGACTACCGGACCGAGTACCGACGGGCGGGGGACGGGGAGTGGACCGTCCGCTACCGGTTCGGGGCCGTCGCCCGCGAGCGCCCCTTCTTCGCGGCCGCCCGCGAGTTCCTCACGGCCGCGCCGGAGTCGCCGTTCACCGGCGATCCTGTGGTGTCGCGGGCGACCACGGAGGGGCACCTGAAGCTCCGTCCGGACGAACTCGTCCGCGTCGAGCGGGGCGAGGAGCGGACCGATCCGGTCGCGCCCGGGTTCTGGGACGCGGTCGCCCGCGAGGAGTTCGGGCTCGCGTACGACCCCGCCCGACGGTCGCGGGATCCGGACGTGTGACCGCGTCGCGGCGCGAGCGGCGGCGCGACGGCCCCGGCGTCCCGCCGCATTCGCCGGCTCCCCGCGGGCTTATGTGACTCCCCCGCAGACCACCGACCACTCGATGTCTTCCGATGCCCCGTCCCCGCCCGACGGCGGGCCGGACCTGGCGGACGCCGACTACGACTACGTCTCCGACGACGTCGCGGAGCCGGGACTCGTGGCGGACCTGGAGGAACTGGTCGAGGGCGACGTCCGCTTCGACACCTACTCGCGACAGCTGTACGCGACCGACGCCTCGGCGTACCAGCGGACGCCGATCGGCGTCGTGCTCCCGCGCGACACCGACGACGTGGCCGCGGTGATGCGCTACTGTGCCGACCACGGGATCCCGGTGCTCCCCCGCGGCGGCGGCACGTCGCTCGCGGGCCAGGCGGTGAACGAGGCGGTGGTCCTCGACTTCACCCGGTACATGGACGAGGTCCACGATCTGGACCCGGAGGCGCGCGAGGCGACCGTCGACGCCGGCTGCATCGTCGCCGAGCTCAACGAGGCGGCCGAGCCGCACGGCCTGAAGTTCGGCCCCGACCCGGCGTGGCGCGACAAGTCCGCCGTCGGCGGCGCGATCGGGAACAACTCGACCGGGTCGCACTCGCTGAAGTACGGCAAGACCGACGCGTACGTCGAGTCCTGCGAGGTCGTCCTCGCGGACGGGTCCGTCGAGACGTTCGGCGAGGTCGAGGTGGAGGAGATGCGCGCGGAGGCCGATCCCGAGGGCGACCTCCTCGAACGGATCTACGCGGAACTCGTGCGGGTCCTCGACGAGGAGAGCGACGAGGTCACGGCCCGCTACCCGGACATGAAGCGCAACGTCTCCGGCTACAACCTCGACGTGCTCGTCGAGGAGGCCCGGGGGGAGTGGGCGGACGGCGACGGCCCGGGCGAGGAGGGCGTCGTGAACCTCGCGCGGCTCCTGTGCGGGAGCGAGGGGACCCTGGGGGTCGTCACGCGGGCGACGCTGTCGCTGGTCGAGATCCCCGCGACGAAGTCCGTAGCGCTCCTCACCTACGACTCGCTGATCGACGCGATGGAGGACGTGGCCCCGATCCTCGAACACGACCCCGCCGCCGTCGAGGTGATGGACGACACGTTCCTCGATCTGGCCCGGCAGACGGCGGAGTTCGGCGACGTGGTCGGCCTGCTCCCGGACGGGACCGGCTCGGTGCTGCTGGTGGAGTTCTACGCCGAGGACGACGACGACGGGCGCGCGAAGGTCGCGGGGCTGGCGGCGGACCGCTGTCCCGGGTCGGAGACGGAGGTCGGGCCGGGCGACGAGGCCGTGAGCACCGGCGAGCCGGCGCGCGCGACCCACGTGTTGGAGGCGCACGACGCCGACCGCCGCGCCACGTTCTGGAAGATGCGCAAGGCGGGGATGCCGATCCTCCTCAGCCGGACCTCCGACGCGAAGCACATCTCGTTCATCGAGGACTGCGCGGTGCCCCCGGAGCACCTCCCCGGCTACGTCGAGGGGTTCCAGGAGCTGCTCGACGAGGTCGGCACCTTCGCCTCCTTCTACGCCCACGCCGGGCCGGGCGTGCTCCACGTCCGCCCGCTGGTGAACACGAAGTCGCTCGAGGGGATGGAGCAACTGGAGCGTATCGCCGAGGGCGCGACCGACCTCGTCGTGCAGTACGGCGGCAGCGTCTCCGGCGAACACGGCGACGGACACGCGCGCACCCAGTGGAACCGCAAGCTGTACGGCGACGACCTCTGGAACACGTTCCGCGACCTCAAGACGGCGTTCGACCCCGACTGGGTCCTGAACCCCGGGAACGTCTGTGGCGACCACTCCCTCACCGAGCACCTCCGATTCGACCCCGAGTACGCCTTCGACGCGGGCTTCGAGCCGGCGCTGAACTGGGACAACGAGAACGGCTTCCAGGGCATGACGGAGCTGTGTCACGGCTGCGGCGGCTGCCGCGGCGGCCAGTCGACGACCGGCGGCGTGATGTGCCCCACCTTCCGGGCGGCCGAGGAGGAGATACAGAGCACCCGCGGCCGCGCGAACCTCCTCCGGGGGGCGATGTCGGGCGACCTCCCCGGGGACCCGTTCTCCGAGGAGTTCGCGGACGAGGTGATGGACCTCTGTATCGGCTGCAAGGGCTGCAAGCGGAACTGCCCCAGCGGCGTCGACATGGCGAAGCTGAAGGCGGAGGTGGCCCACGAGCGCCACGAGCGCGAGGGGCCGAGCCTGCGCGACCGCCTGTTCGCGAACATCAACCTCGTCTCGCGGGTCGGGTCGGCGCTCGCGCCCGTCTCGAACCTCGCGACGAGGCTCCCCGGCTCGGGGGTGCTCGGTGAGAAACTGCTCGGCATCGCCGCCGAGCGCGACCTCCCGTCGTTCCGTCGGACCACGCTGCGCGACTGGTACGACGCCCGCGGCGGCCCGACCGTCGCCGAGGCGGACGCCGAGCGCGTCGCCGTGCTCGTCCCGGACACGTACACGAACTACAACCACCCCGAGGCAGGGAAGGCCGCGGTCCGGGTGCTGGAGGCCGCCGGCGTGCGCGTCGAACTCGCGGACGTGGAGGACACCGGCCGGCCGGCCCACAGCATGGGCTTCATCGACACGGCGCGCGAGCGGACGGCGGAGGCGGTCGAGGACCTCGCCCCCCGGATCGCCGACGGCCGCGACGTGGTGGTCGTCGAGCCCAGCGAGGCCGTGATGCTCCAGTCGGACCTGCTCGACCTCCACGACTCGGCCGACGCCGAGCGCGTTGCCGCCAACAGCTACGGCGTGCTGGAGTACGTCGACGCGTTCCGGCTGGACGAGGCGATGGACCTCGCCGGCTCCGGGTCGCTCACCTACCACGGCCACTGCCACCAGAAGGCGACCAAGAAGGACCACCACGCGGTCGGCGTGCTCCGGCGCGCGGGCTACGAGGTCGACCCGCTGGACTCGACCTGCTGCGGCATGGCCGGGAGCTTCGGCTACGAGGCCGAGCACTACTCGATGAGCACGGCCATCGCGTCGATCCTCTTCGACCAGGTCGAGGAGAGCGCGGGCGAGGAGGTCACCGCCCCGGGCGCCTCCTGCCGGTCGCAGTTGGCCGACCGCGAGGGCGCCGACGGCGACCCGCCCCACCCGGTCGAGAAGGTCGCGGCGGCGCTGCGGTGAGGAGGCGGCGTGCCGACGCCGGCGGCGGTAACGCCGACCGCCCGTCTCCGGTGCCGTGCCCCGAAGTCCCGTCCCGCGACACCGTTAACACGGCCCGCGTCCAGCGTCGGGTATGAACCGGCTGACCGCGCTCCCGCTGTTCGGCTTCCTCACCGTCTTCGGCGTCCTGTACGTCGCGGGGGCGTTCGAGGGCGTCCCGCCGGCCGACCGCGTCGGCGGCTTCGTCCTCGGGGTGCCCGCGGTGCTCGCGCTCGTGGCGGGCTTCTCCTTCGCGAAGGGGTACCGCGGCGACGACGAGGAGTCGACGTAGCCGGCTGGTCCTCGGGCCGCCGCCCGGTCCCGGGGGCCGTGGAGACGCGGCTCAGGCGTCGAGCACGCCCGGGAACGCCCGGCCGTCGACCACGACGGTGCCGTCGCCCGAGACGGCCACGTCGTGGCCGGCGAACTCGAAGTCGAGCCGCCAGCGGTCGCTCTCGTGGGTCACGAGCGTCTCCAGCGCGCCCGTGTCGACGGCGTCCTGGAGGTAGCCGTCGAGCTCGAACGGGTCGACCCCCTCGGCGGCGGCGACCGTCCGCACCACGGCCGCCCCGGGGTCCGAACTGTCGGGCGGACCCACGTCGGATCCGGCGGTCTCGTCGATCGGTTCGGTCGGTCGCTGTTGCGGGTGGGTTCCTCCGTGAGTCATCGGTGAATATAGTGCCGACGCCGGCCCCGGTCGAGGGGACCAACGACGGGCGTTGACATGGCGCACGTATCGACTCAGTAAAAATACACGTCAGACGCGAGTCAGACGCCACGCCGTACCCGACGTTCGTTCGCCCGAGCGCGCCGGCGCCACTCACAGGTCGTCGAGGACCGAGCCGAGGGCGTCGAGCGCCGCCTCGCAGTGGGCGGGGTCGCGACCGAGCGACACCCTGACGCCGGCGTCGAGGTCGAAGAACCGCCCCGGGACGACGAGGACGCCGGCGTCCCACGCGGCCTCGGCCACCGCGTCGCCGTCGGCACGCTCGTGCTCCAGGTAGGCGAACGGGGACCCGGGGTCGACGCGCCCCGAGACGTCGTCGCGTCCGTCGACGAACGAGCGGAGGAGGTCGTGGTTCGCCCGACAGTGGTCGCGCGCGTCCGCGACCAGGGCGTCGCGGTGGGCGAAGAACCGCCGCGCGAGGGCCGCGCTCGGTCCGGCGAGCGCGGGGACGTGGTGTTCGACCAGGCGGGCGCGCTCGACGAACTCGGCCGGGCCGACGAGCCAGCCGACGCGGAGGTCGCCGAGGCCGTGGAACTTGGTGAGCGAGCCGACGGCGACCGTCGACGGGAGTCCCGCGGCGGTCGGCCCGCCGAACGCGCCGGCGCCGTCGTCGCGGGTGTACGGGGCGTACACCTCGTCGACGAGCAGGTAGCCGTCGAGGTCCGACACCGCCCGCGCCGTCTCCGCGAGCCGCGACCGCGTCTCCAGCCGGCCGGTGGGGTTGTGACGGTTGGTGACGGTCACGTGCGCGAGCGGCCCCGCGAGGTCCGCGGCCGCCCGGCGGACGCGGTCGGCGTCGAGGCGCGACTCGGGAGCCGGCCGGCGGAACCGCCTGACGCGCAGGCCGAGCCCCCTCGGCGTCTCCACCAGCGGCTCGTACCCCGGCTTCTCCACCAGCGCGCGCGGCCGAGACCCGTTCGCGACGACGCCCGCGGGACCGTCGCCGTACCCCGCTCCGGAGCCGTCGGCCGCGTCACGCTCGTCGCCGTCGCGCTCCACCGCAAGCGTCGCCGCGGTCGCGACCGCGAGGAAGCCGCCGTGGGTCGCGCCGGCGGTCGGGAGGACCCGCGATGGGTCGAGGTCGTACTCGGCGGCGACGCGCTCGCGCAGGGAGGCGTCGTCCGCCGGGGCCGCCAGTCCCTCCAGCCTCGGCGGCACCGGGTCGTCCGGGGCGGCGTCGCGGCGACGCCGGAGGTCGCTGGAGCCGAGGTCGTGCTCGGCCGCCTCCGGGCGCCCCTCGATCCACTGCAGGTACGCGAGCGGCGGGAACATGCCCGCGAGTTCGCGCCCCGGCGGAAAAGCGCTCCGTCCGCGGCGCGGGGGGAGGCGGTCTGCCCGTGGCGCGGTGGACGGCCGCGAACCGTCGACGCTCGCGGTCGACGGCCGCCGACCGGGCCGCCGGGCTACCCCCGAAGCGACGCGTACGCCGACTCGACGGCCGTCACCGCGTCGTCGACGGCGTCGAACCGGGCCAGGTGCGACGGACAGTCGCAGTCGGAGGCGCCGAACCCCGGGACGGGCTCGTCGGCGCCTCCAGCGGCCGCGAGCGTCCGCGCGACCCGGCACTCGGCGTCGCGGCCGCCGCCGAGCCGCTCGACGCCGACGAGCGAGACGGCGGGGTGACCGCCGAGGTGGTCGACGTGCCAGTGCCGAACGTCGTGGTCGCCGGCGGCGACGCGGCGGTGCCTGTCGATCCGCGAGAAGCCCCCGGACCCGAGCGCGCTCCCGGTGTAGGCGTACCCGCCCGGGGACAGCTCACGGTCCCCGAGCGCCCCCACCTCCACCGTGATCGGGTCGGGGACCGCGAACACCAGCGTGTACGTGCCGGCGCCGCTCACGGTCGGGAGCCGCCACCCCCGTCGGGGGCGAAGCCGTCGCCGTCGCCCGGGTCGTCGTCGCCGTCGGCGTCCGCGAGCGTCGTCTGGACGGAGCCGCTGCGCTCGTGGTCGAGCAGGCGGCGCTTCAGTTCCGGGCCGCCCTCGGCGGAGTAGCCGCCGACGCCGTCGGCGGCGACGACGCGGTGACACGGCACGACCAGCGGGATGGGGTTGCGCCCGCAGGCGGCGCCGACCGCCTGCGGCGCGCTGTCGAGGTCGGCGGCGACCTCGCCGTACGTGCGCGTCTCCCCGTACGGGATGGCCGCCATCGCGCCCATCACCCGCCCGGTGAACCCGTTCGGGTACCGGACCGGGAGGTCGAACTCGCGGCGCCGCCCCTCGCGGTACTCGCGCGCCTGTCGGCGGATCTCGTCGGCGTCGGCCCCGACGTAGGCGGCGTCGAGGGTGAGCCGCCCCCCGGGGACCTCGACGGTCACCGGGTCGTCGTAGCCGGCCGCCGTCGCCGTCGGTTCCATACCGGGGTTCGGGGGCGGGAGGTAATCAACTCCGGGGGCGGACCGGGAAACCCGCCCGTCTCGCCTCGTCCGATGCCGTCCCGTCTCGTCCCACCGCCCCTCTCCTCCCGACCGACGCGCGACGGGAGCGTTTTTCCCGCCCCACACGTACATCTCGGTATGCGACACCCGTCGGACCGCCTGGCCGCGCTCCCCGACGCGGAGTTCGCCGCGTTCGCCGAGCGCCTCGGCGGCGTCTGGCCGGAGTACGACGCGACGGCCTCGCCGGTCACGCCCGACGGGACCGTCGAGCTGTCGCTCGTGCGCGAGCGCCCGGACGGCCCGTCCGAGCGGGCGGTCGTCAGGCTCCGCCGCGGCCGCGTCACCCTGGAGGACGTGAACGACTTCGCCGTCTTCGCCGCCGAGCGGGGGCTCTCATTCGCCGTGCTCGCGACCGTCGACGAGGTCTCGAAACAGGCGGCCGACCGGGCGCGGGCGGCGCCGGTCGAGCTGTACGACGGCGTCGGCCTCGTCGCGCTCGCCCGCGACGCCGGCATCGGCCTCCCCGACGCGGAGGACGCCCCCGACACGGCCGACGAGGACGACGAGAGCGCCGGCGACGACGGGGGGAGCGAGGACGTCGGTGACGACCCCGGCGCCGACGCCTCGGAGACGGACGACCCCGACGGCGTCGACCCGGACTCCGACCCCGACGCCTGACCCCGCGGGCCTCGACGGATCGGGGCCCGCCGGATCGAGGCGCGGACCGCGTCGCCGCCGTACCGACGTTCATACGGCTCGCGCCCCAAGCGACTGCCATGACGAGCGTCCGGGCGGGCGTCGAGGTCGACGCGCCGCCGGCGGCGGTGTGGCGCGCGCTGACGGCGTTCGACGCCTACCCGCGGTGGAACCCGCTGATCCGTCGCGTCGAGGGTCGCCCCGAGGAGGGACGCAGGCTCCGGGTCGTGATCACGCAGTCGGGCGTCCCGCCGGCGCTGGTCGCCCCGGAGGTGACGCGGGTCGTCCCGGAGCGGGAGCTGGCCTGGCGCTCGGCGGCGCCGATCCCGGGGTCGTTCGACGCGACCCACCGCTTCCTGCTGGAGCCGCTCGACGGCGGCGCGCGGACCCGGTTCACGCAGACGGAGACGTTCGGCGGCGTCGCCGGCACGTTCGTGCCAAGGTCCCTTCGTGCCCGCCTCCGCGACGGGTTCGCCTCGATGAACGAGGCGCTGCGCGAGCGGGTGGAGGCCGAGGCGGGGGCGAACGCGGGCGTGGGCGTGAGCGACGGGAGGTGACCGTCGAGATCCGGCCGCGGGACCCGGATCGACCGGAACCCGTAAGCGCCCCCGAGCCCACGACGAGATAGACGTGGACGACACCGTCGAGTGGCTCCGCTCGCGCCCCTACTACGAGGGGCAGATCGCGGACCGCCGGACCCTCCCCGGCCGCGAGGCCGCCGTCGCCGACGTGGACCTGGAGCCGCGGCTCGCGAGCGCGCTCGCGGACGACGGCATCGACTCCCTGTACGAGCACCAGGCGCGGGCGGTCGGGGCCGTCCGCGACGGCGACGACGTGGTGCTCGCCACGCGGACGGCCAGCGGGAAGTCGCTGGCGTACACCGTCCCCGCGTTCGAGCGGGCGATGGACCACGGCGGCCGGACGCTGTATCTCGCCCCGCAGAACGCGCTCATCGCCGACCAGGAGGAGACGCTCTCGGAGCTGGCACGGGGGCTCGGCTTCGGGTCGCGCGTCTCCGTGGACCAGTACACCGGCCGGCTCTCCAAGTCGGAGAAGCGGGACGTGCGCGACCGCCGGCCGACCGTCCTCCTGTCGAACCCCGACATGCTCCACTACGGGCTGCTCCCGTGGGCGTACAAGCACTGGGAGTGGTTCTTCTCGTCGCTGGAGACGGTCGTGATCGACGAGGTGCACGGCTACCGCGGCGTCTTCGGCAGCCACGTCGCGCTGGTGCTGCGCCGGCTGAACCGGATCTGCGAGCGCTACGGCGCCGACCCGCAGTTCGTCTGCTGCTCGGCGACCATCGGCAACCCCGTCGAGCACGCCGCGCGCGTGACCGCCCGGCCGGAGTCCGGGTTCACGCTCGTCGACGAGGACACCTCCGCCCGCGGGCCGCGCCACTGGCTCCTGTGGAACCCCCCGGAGTACGAAGGCGAGCGGGCGGACCGGCAGTCCGGGCGTCGCCGGTCGAGCCACACCGAGACCAAGCGGATCTTCTGTGACCTCGTGCAGGAGGGGTACCAGACGCTCGTGTTCACGCGGGCGCGCCAGACCGCCGAGCGCTACGCGACGGATTCGGCGTCGGAGCTCCGACAGCGGGGGGCACACGACGCCGCCGGGAAGGTCGAGGCGTACCAGGCGTCGCTGACGAACGAGCGCCGCCGGGAGATCGAGGCCGGCCTGCACTCGGGCGACGTGATCGGCGTCTGGTCGACGAACGCCCTGGAGCTGGGCGTCGACGTGGGCGGCCTCGACGCGGTGATCCTCGACGGCTACCCCGGGACCAGGATGTCGGCGTTCCAGCAGGCCGGGCGCGCCGGCCGCGGCACCGACGACGCGCTGGTCGTCATGGTCGCCGGCGAGGACCAGCTCGACCAGTACCTGATGGGGAATCCGGACGACCTGTTCGAGGGCGATCCCGAACGCGCGATGGTCGACCCCGAGAACGGCGAACTCCTCCCCGGCCACGTCGCCAGCGCGGCCGACGAGAACTGGCTCCGCCCCGAGGACGAGTCCCACTTCGGCGAGTCCTTCCCGGACGTGGTGTCGTCGCTCGAGGCCTCCGGGGACCTGGAGCGGATGGACACCTCCCGGGGCGTCCGCTGGACGTACGACGGCCCGGGCAGCGCCCAGCACTCGATGAGCCTCCGGACCATCGACGACCGCGAGGTGGACCTCATGGACGCCCGCGACGACTCCGTGATCGCGTCGCTGTCGTTCCCGGACGCGCTACGCGACGCCCATCCGGGCGCCGTCTATCACCACCAGGGCGAGACGTACGAGGTGGACGACCTGGACCTCGACCGGGACGTGGCGCGCCTGCGCCCCACCTGGGCGGACTACTACACCCGCGTCCTGACGGACAAGGACGTGACCGTGAACGAGGACCTGCGCGCCCGGCCGTTCGACGCGCGCGGGGACACCGAGGTCCGCTTCGCGGACATCACCGTGACCGAGCGGATCACCGGGTTCGAGCGGAAGGACGGCTCGACCGGCGAGACGATGGGATCGCGGGCGCTGGATCTGCCCGAGACCGAGTTGCGGACGCGTGCGCTGTACTACACCGTCCCCGAGGACGTGGAGCGGGAGATGCGCGCCATCGGCGGGGAAACCGGGTTCAACGGCGGCATCCACGCGGCCGAGCACGGCTCCATCTCGCTCATGCCGCTGGACCTGCTGTGCGACCGCGCCGACATCGGGGGCGTGTCCACCCCGTTCCACCCGCACACGGGGCAGTCGACGGTGTTCATCTACGACGGCTACCCCGGCGGCGTCGGGCTGACCCGCGAGGCGTACCGGACCGCCGACGAGCTGCTCGCGCGCACCGCGCGGCTGATCGCCGGCTGCGAGTGCGCAGACGGCTGCCCGGCCTGCGTCCAGTCGCCCCACTGCGGCAACGCGAACGAGCCGCTCTCGAAGCCCGAGGCGGTCGTCCTGTCGAACGCGCTCGCCGGCGTCGACGAACCCGTCCCCGGCCCCTCGGGGGCGACCTGACGCCGGCGACCACGTGAAACACCGAACCACTCTGTTTCGGTTGGTACAACGGCCGTTGTACCATATTTTCACTCGCAGCGGAGTAAATATCGGAAAGGGTTAAGTGCCGCCTCGGAATATCGTGAGGCGACTCCACGCACGGAGGAACGATGATGAAGGACACTGAACCCACTCGACGGGACGTACTGAAGGGCGCCGGCGGCGTCGGCGCCGCCGGAATGGTCGGAATCGCTGGCTGTACCGGAGGCGGCGGTGGCGGCGGCTCCGCCACGGTCGAGGTCCTCCACGGCTGGACCGGAGGCGACGGCGCGAAGGCGGCCGAATCGCTCGCGTCCGCCTGGGAGGAGGCCCACCCGGACATCACCCTGGAGTTCAAGCCGATCGGCGGCGGCGGCAACACGAACCTCAACACTGTCGTCTCCAACCGGCTCTCGAACAACAACCCGCCCGCCTCCTTCGCCGGCTGGCCCGGCAAGAACCTGGTGAAGTACGAGGGCGTCCTCGGCGACATCACGAGCGTCTGGGAGGACGGCCTCAAGGGCGCGCACGTCCAGGAGGCGTCCGAGCTGTGCAAGTACAACGGCGCCTATCGGGCCGTTCCCATCGGCTCCCACCGGCTCAACTGCCTGTTCTACAACACGTCCGTCGTCGAGGAGGCGGGCGTCAACCCCGACGACCTCACGAGCGCCTCGGCGCTGATCGACGCGCTCGACACGATCAAGAGCGAGACGGACAAGGCGCCGATGGCGCACGCGATGAAGGCGCCCTGGACGACCCTCCAGCTGGTCGGCGCGGTGCTGCTGTCCACGGGCGGGTACGACACCTACATGAAGGTGGTGAACGGCGAGGGCGGCAAGTCGGCCGTCCGGACGGCGTTCGAGACGACGAAGACGATCCTCCAGAACTACATCAACGACGACGCCTCCTCGATCGGGTTCACCTCGGCGAACCAGAAGATCATGAACGGCGAGGCGGCGTTCATCCACCAGGGCAACTGGGCCGCCGGCGCGTTCCGCAACAAGGAGAACTTCGCGTACAACGAGGACTGGGGCTTCAAGACGTTCCCGGGGACGGAGGGACTGTACACCCTTCACTTCGACTCGTTCATCTACCCGGCGAACAACCCGGCGCCCGAGGCGGCCAAGACCTGGGAGGCGTTCGTCGGCTCGAAGAAGGCCCAGATCGCCTTCAACAAGTTCAAGGGGTCGATCCCCACTCGGACGGACGTCTCGAAGAGCGAGTTCGGCCCGTACCTCTCGGAGACGATGGACCAGTTCGCCTCGGCGGACAACCGGCCGCCGACACTGGCACACGGCCTCGCCGTTGTCCCGGAGAAGCTGACGGCGCTGAAGGGCGTCATCTCGAACAACTTCTCCGGCCCGTACAACGTGGACAAGGCGACGAACGAGTTCGTCTCCACGATCCAGGGCTGACGCCCGGGACGGAGCACTCGAATGCGCACCTTTTTCGACCGATTGAGGCGGGCTGTCAGCGGCCGGTCGAGCGACCGGTCCGACGACGCGGAGGGGCGGAAAGCGGCACCCGAGGGCGAGCGAGCGGCGACCGACGGCGGCGTTCCCGCCGGGACCGCAGCCGGAGACGAGCCCGGCCCCGACGCGACCCCAGCCGAGGGGGCGGGCGCGCTCGGCCGGGGGATCGCACGGCTGAACGACCGCTTCGGGGAGGACTTCGTCGAGTCGTCGCCGTTCTGGCTCCCGCCGTTCCTGCTGATGGGCTTCTTCGTCTACGGCGCCATCGCCTGGAACGTCCTCATCTCGCTGACCGACTACGAGGGGTTCGGCAGCGCCGACTACTCCCAGCTCGACTTCGAGATGTACGCGCGGGCGTTCGGCGACCCGACGGTCGTGCAGGCGGCGGTCAACACGTTCGTCCTGCTGATCGCGTTCACCGGGATCTGTCTGGTGTTCGGGATGCTCATCGCCATCCTCGTCGACCGGAACGTCCGGTTCGACAACACCCTGCGGACGGTCTACCTGTTGCCGATGAGCCTCTCGTTCGTCGTCACCGCGCAGTTTTGGCTGTGGATGTACGACTTCAACAACGGGATCGTGAACCAGCTACTCGCGCTCGTGAACCTCGGGCCGTACAACTTCATCGGCAACCCGCAGCTCGTGCTCGGGGCGGTCGTCTTCGCGCTGGTGTGGCAGTTCAGCGGGTACGCGATGGTGGTGTACCTGGCGGCCCTGCGTGCGATCCCGCGCTCGCACTTCGAGGCCGCGAAGGTCGACGGCGCGTCGATCCCGCGGATGTACTGGCGGGTCATCGTCCCGCAACTGAAGGGCGCGACGATCAGCGCGGCGGTCGTGCTGATGGTGTTCGCGCTCAAGGCGTTCGACTTCCTCTACTCGCTCGTCGGCGGGTACAGGCCGCCGAACGGCGCGGACATCCTCGCCACGAAGATGGTCCGTGAGGCGTACCAGAACACGAACTGGGCGTACGGCTCCGCGATCGCGGTGCTGCTGTTCCTGATGGCGCTCGGGATCATCGGACCGTACCTCGCCCACCAGTACCGCAACGACAACCTATGAGCACCGATACACACACGCACGCGGAGACGACGGACCGACTCGACACGATCGACGGCTACCGGGTCGCCCTGTACGCGACGCTGGCCCTGCTCGTGGCGTTCTTCCTGACGCCGATCGAGTCGGGGCTCGTCACCTCGATCAAGACCGACGCCGCCGTCACGAACACCGCCCCGTACCTCCCGCCCCTCGTCGAGGGGTTCTCCCTCGCCAACTACGTGACCGCCGTGGAGGTGCTGGGGCGGGGCATGGGGAACAGCTTGCTGTTCGCGGTGCCGGCGACGCTCCTGTCGGCGCTGCTGGGGAGTTTCGCCGCCTACGGACTGACGCTCGTGGACTGGAAGTACCAGGTCCCGATCCTCCTGCTGTTCGTCGCCGGCGTGTTCATCCCGTACCAGGCGGTGCTGGTGCCGCTGTCGCGGCTCTACTCGATCGTCAACGTCGCGGACCTGTTGTGGTTCGTGTGGGCGTACACGCCGGTGAGCGTCCAGTACGCCGACCTGGTCGAGCTGACGGTCACGCACGTCGCGTACGGGATCCCGATCTGTACGGTCCTGTTCCGGTCGTACTACACCTCGATGAGCACCGAGATGATGGAGGCCGCGCGCCTCGACGGGGCGAGCATCCGCCGCGTGTACCGGCGTATCGTGTTCCCCCTCTCGACGCCGATGTTCGCGGTCGTGCTCATCTACCAGTTCACGCAGATCTGGAACGACCTGCTGTTCGCGCTCGTCATCGTCTCGACCGGGTCGAGCCCGGCCGCGCCGGTGACGCTGAAGCTGGCCGGTCTCGGGTCGTCGCTGGAGGGGCTCGACTTCGGTCTCCGGATGGCCGGCGCGTTCGTCGCGGCCCTCCCGACGCTGCTCGTCTACATCGCGTTCGGCGACGAGTTCGCCGAGGGGGTCGCATCCTGACACAACCATGGCACAACTCTCACTCGACCACCTGACGAAGGTGTTCACCGACGACGACGGCAGCGACATCGTCGCAGTAGACGACGTGACGGTCGACATCGAAGACGGGGAGTTCCTCGTCCTCGTCGGTCCGTCCGGCTGCGGCAAGTCGACCACCCTGCGGATGGTCGCAGGGCTCGAAACGGTCACCAGCGGGGACATCCGCCTCGGCGACGAGTCCATCGCGGACCAGAAGCCGCAGGACCGGGACATCGCGATGGTGTTCCAGTCGTACGCGCTGTACCCGCACATGACCGTCCGCGAGAACATGTCGTTCGGGCTGGAGGAGTCCACCGACATGTCCGACGGCGAGATCCACGAGCGCGTCGAGGACGCGGCCGACCTCCTCGACATCCCGGAGCTGCTCGACCGCAAGCCCGGGGAGCTATCGGGCGGCCAGCAGCAGCGCGTCGCGCTCGGGCGCGCCATCGTGCGCGAGCCCGAGGTGTTCCTGATGGACGAGCCGCTGTCGAACCTCGACGCGAAGCTCCGCTCGCAGATGCGGACGGAACTGCAGCGGCTCCAGGAGGACTTGGACACGACGACGATGTACGTCACCCACGACCAGACGGAGGCGATGACGATGGGCGACCGGATCGCCGTCCTCGACGGCGGCGAACTCCAGCAGGCGGGGACGCCCCTGGAGTGTTACCACCGCCCCGCCAACCGCTTCGTCGCGGGGTTCATCGGCGAGCCGTCGATGAACTTCTTCGAGACGACGCTGGAGGGGGACACCCTCGTCGCCGACCGCTTCGAGTACCCGCTCTCGTCGGACGTCTGCGACGACGTGGCGGGCGCCGACGGCGTGACGCTGGGCGTCCGTCCCGAGGACGTCGAGGTCCTCGCGGGCGAGCCGTCGGCCGGCGACGAGTTCGCGACCGTCGTCGACGTCGTCGAGCCGATGGGCAACGAGAACGCCGTCTACCTCGGCTTCGAGACCGACCCGACGGACCCGTTCGTGGCGACCGTCGGCGGGATGCGGCAGGTCGAGGCGGGCGAGCGCGTCGTCGCCCGGTTCCCCGAGGACGCGATCCACCTGTTCGACGTCGCCACCGGCGAGGCCCTGCACAACCGCTCGCTGGAGGAGGCCGCCGAGACGGAACCGCGGATCTGAGCCGGCGCCGCCGCCTCGGCGCCCGCCGGCGCGTCCGTCTCGTCTCCCGCTCTCGTTCCGCTCCGTGTCGTCCCTCCTTTCGGTCTCCAGTCGTGCGGTTTGTCGACCGATCGACGGGCTACAGCAGGCTCACGGCGACGCCGACGGCGATGATCGCGAAGATCAACAGCGACACGAGCAGGAAGAAGCGGTCGGACCCGTCCATGCCTCGGGGTTGCTCGCCGCCGGCGGAAAAACGTTCACCCGAACGCGCGCGGGCCGGTCCGGGTTCGGTCAGGTCCGCTCCGGTCCCGTTCGGTCGCGCCCGCCTACAGGTCGATGTCGGCCTCGGTCATCCCCCGGACGTGGAGGTACGCCGCGGCCACCTGCAGCCAGACGCCGAGACACAGCGCCGTGACGGCGACGGTGCCGACGTCGAGGTTCACGCCGCTGGGGGCGTAGGGGTTCCCGCCGCCGAAGGCGACCCACGCGCGCACCAGGTCGACGCCGCCGAACCCCATGAGGACGAACGTGTACGTCGCCACGGTCGCGATACCGCCGGTCGCGAGCCCGGCCATCGAACACAGGTCCTCGAGGTTGATCACCGAGTGGGCGGTGTGTTCGTCGAACTCGTCGTCCCGGTACAGCCGGATCGCCGCCACGGCCACCAGCCCCGTCGCGGCGGCGGCGATGACGCCCACGGCGACGAACGCGAGCAGCCCCACCTTCGGGGCGGCCGACGCGACGGACCCGGCGAAGTAGGCCTCGCGGAGTTCCCCGGGGAGGAGCGCCAGCACCGGCAACACGCCGGCGAGGACGTGCAGCAGGTAGCTCTGGAGCGTGATCTTCCTCGTGACCGGCTGTTTGAACCAGCCGAACCGTTGCCGGCGCACCCGCTCGTACGTCGAGTCCGACAGGAGCGCGGAGGCGATCGGGTCGTCGCGACTCATCGTTGCCGGACTTCTCACGGGGCCTGATAACCGTGGCGGTCGCCGCAGTGGCTACCTGGCTGCCATCTCGTCGCTACGTCGTGCGTATCGCGCATCGACCCGGCTCCCGACCGGGGGCGGGCGCCGAGGAGCCGCCGGGCGACGCTCGCGGGGCGACCGGCCGTCGACGGACGCCCGTGTCGGCGCGCCTCACCGGGTCGACCGCTCGCCGACGACCGACCCGGTGGGACCGCCGCCGGTCCGTGGCAGCGGCGTGACGCACGCCCGACAGAACCGGTAGGCGTCGTCGTTCGCCGTCCCGCAGGCGCGACACCGGACGCGGCCGGCGGGCGCGTCGCCGGCGGGCGGCCCCTCTCTGGCCGGGCCCTCCTCGCGCGAGGGGAACGCCTCCCCGGGGGTCGGGTCCACCCCCGCGACGCGGTCCCCGAGGTCCCCGCGGTCGCCGCGACGCAGGGCCCCGTAGACGACCAGCGCCACCTGGACGGCGAACAGCCCCGCGATGACGGCCAGGAGCGTGACCTGTTCCATGCCTATCGTTGACATACGTACTCCGGGGGCTAATGCGTTCCGTCCGTTCGACCGTCCCGGTCCCGTCCCCGTCCCGGTACCGGCTCTCCCCACGGTTCCCGCGCGACGGCTTCCGACGACGCGGACGTTTTCCCGGCCGACCGTCACCGACGGGTATGGAGGAGACACGGCGTTGAGCGGGACCGGCCCGATCCCGGGCGGCCGCGTCCGCCACGGCACCGGCGTGCGTTCGACGCGGGCGTTCCCGACGGAGGAGCACCCCGACCACCTCGACCCGTTCGTGCTGTTCGAGCGCTTCTACATCGACCCCGACGCGGGGTTCCCGACGCACCCCCACCGCGGGTTCGAGATCGTCTCGTACATGCTGGAGGGGGGAATGGACCACGAGGACTCGCTGGGCGTCGCCCACACCGCGCGCGAGGGGGGCGCGATGCGGATCACGACCGGGAGCGGCATCCGCCACTCGGAGTTCCCCGCCGACGGCGCGGCCTGCACCGGGCTCCAACTGTGGGTGAACCTCCCCCGCGACCGCAAGGAGGTCGACGCGGACTACGCCGACGCGGGCGCGGACGACCTCCCGACCGCCGAGCGCGACGGCGCGACGGTGACGACCGTCGTCGGCGAGGGATCGCCGCTGGACCTCCACACCCCCGTCGAGTACCTCGACGCCCGCGTCGACGGCGCGTGGACCTGGGAGGTGCCCGAGGGACGGTCCGGGTTCGTCTTCGGCGTCGACGGCGCGGGCACCGTCGACGGCGACCCGTTCGGCGTCGGCGACGCGCTCCCGCTCACGGAAGCTCGCCCCGTCGACCTCGTCGCCGACGACGGCACCGATCCCGGCGGGGACGAGGCGACCGCCGCGGAGTTCCGCGTCGTCTGCGTCGCCGGCGAACCCCACGGCGAGCCGATCCGACAGCGCGGCCCGTACGTCCTGTGAGCCGGCGTCGACATCGTATCAGCCGAGCTACGTAATCGCGATTCAGGGAACGCTCTTTTGAACGACGACCGAACGACGGAACGCGACATGAGCTACGAACTCGATCCGTTACCGTACGAGTACGACGCCTTGGAGCCGCACATCTCAGAGCAGGTGCTGACGTGGCATC